>JBLMWR010000671.1:0-7468 GCA_050257335.1 Deltaproteobacteria bacterium
CAGTGCGGTCAGCACCAGCGGGTACAGGACATATCCTCCGGCCACCGTGCCCGCTGCAAGCGCCGCGAGAAGCAGCCATTTGCGCCTGGAGCGCGACAGCGTGCGTGCCGTGGGGGGTGCCGGCGCAGCGGCGAGCGGTTTGTCTGAATGCGTCACCTGTTGTGCCAACGCGACGGGCGCCCGCACTGTGGACTGATTCGGCGTTGCTGCCGTCGTCACCACCGGAGTACCGGGTGCGCCCGGGTCTTTTGGATTTTCAGACCGTGCATCGTTCGTGGTTTCCATTTTGTCTCGCACCCTTTCGACCAATAACGATCAACTTGATCGGTGTGCCAGTCGGCCACCAGCGCGCCTGACCCCCCGCCGCAGCCCGGTCACCCAGCGCGACCGGGCTGCGTTCGGGAGCAGCACCAACCCACATCCGCTTGTTGTCCGTGTCCGCCATCTCGATCGTCACGGCTTTGTCATCGAGCGGCTCAGCCAGTCCGTGAATCGCGTCGGACCGAGCCGTGAGTGGTCGCCGACAGGCACAAGACTTTGATCATTGACTGGAACTCCGTAATAGCGAGCTTCAGGGTCTGTAATCACCTGGCGCGGATCTCGGCTGGCAATCAGGAACTGTCGCACGAGCTCGTTCATGCGGATCGCTTCGGGACCCGCGATTTCGACGATGTCGTTCAGTTGTTCCGCCATGGCGACGTCGGCCAGCGCTGCAGCAACGTCATCCGATAAAATCGGCTGCATCAGAGCCGACGGCAACCGAACCACTTGTCCCTCTGTCGCAAAATCGGCAATGGCCCCAACGAATTCGAAGAACTGCGTGGCACGAACGATTGTATATGGGATATCAGAAGCTTTGATCAACTTTTCTTGCGCCATCTTCGCGCGGAAATAGCCGCTCGCCAGAAGGCGATCCGTACCGACGACCGACAGCGCCACATGGTGCCGCACCCCGGCGACCGCTTCGGCCGCCAGGAGATTCCGCCCCGACGTCTCGAAAAACTTTAAAACCGCCGTATCCTCCCACGATGGCGCATTCGCCACGTCAACGACCACCTGGGCGCCTGCAAGCGCTTTGCTCAGCCCCTGGCCGGTGACGGTGTTGACGCCCGACAACGGAGAGGCCGGCACAACTTCATTCCCGCGTTCCCAAAGTCTGCTGACGAGTTTCTTGCCGATCAATCCCGTGCCGCCGATGATGACGATCTTCATGGTGCACCTTGATGACGAGGTTCATTTATCGGACTACTGAGCGTCGGCACACGACATGGTGACGTAACCATTGAAATATCCGTGTCGACACTGCGGCATCCGGCTGAGTTGCCTGGGGGCCGGTTCTTCGTCAATCGCCTGCCCCACTTTTCCGCTGCCACCGCGGATCCCAACACATTGTGGCCGTTGATTTAACGCCATGTTCATTTCCACCCGAGACCTATTCGTCCCCGCCTCCCCCAGCAGTCGAAGGCGGGAAGAGTGCGTCGAGTCCACGTGCGACGCGCTGAATCCGCCGCCAGCGCTTGCGAACTTCCGGCAGCAACTCGGGAAATCTCGCGCAGACTTCCTCCGGCGTCCTTCCAGAGTCCAAGATCTCTTCAAGCAGCTCGCAAATGCGCAGTTCGTCGGTCATCCCTCGCACCAATTGGGTGCCTACACGCCAATTTCCCGACTGTCGCAACTTGCGACGACGGTTCGAACGACTCCGTGATGGGACAATCGCCTACCACCGGCTATGCGACACTCAAGCTCAGCACGAGAAGCCTCCTGAGACTAGGCGTAAAGACCCGACATCTCAAAATCGGTCGGTCGGTTGTTTGTGGGAATTGCCCGCCACGCAGCCGCGGGGATTGAGTGCCCGGAGGCGAATGGCCTCCTGGGTTGTTCGGCTATGCCGAAAGGCATAGGCCGCCATCATGTTGCGCGAGCGAGACGCTTCGGCTGCTGGACAGCGACGCAAACCACGCGGTAGAATCCCCGCAGCGCGCGCTATCCGCTGAATCTAACGGGCCGAGGCCAGAGGTCGGAATCCGATGGACGAAGCGAGCACCACCACCGCCGCAATTCAACAGTATCTGGTTGATCTGGGCCAGGCGTCCGGTCGATCTTCAGCCGACCCGCTCATTCGCGATTTGCTGGCCCGCGCGGTCGCTCGGTTGCGGTTTCTGTGTGCGTCACTTTTACACCGGAGTTACCCGCGGCTGACTCAGGCGCCAGTCAACCTCGAGACCGACGATTTGCTCAGCGCAGTGGTGGAGCGGTTGTTGAAGTCCCTGGATAAGGTCCGTCCGAAGTCGGTACGCCAGTTCTTCGGGCTCGCCAACCAGCACATGCGTTGGGAACTGAATGACCTGGCCCGGCGTCTGGATGAGCGGGGCCGCTCGGTGGAACTCGCCGAAGATCTCCCTCTGGCGCCGGAAAGCAGTGCTTCGATCCTGGGCCTCGACGCCCGACGGATGCTGGAGGCCATCGACAGCCTGCCGGAAGAGGAGCAAGAGGTGTTCAGCCTGGTCCGAATTCAAGGTTTGTCGCAGACCGAAGTGGCGACACTGCTGGGGATCTCGACCAGAACTGTTCTGCGACGCCTGAATCGGAGTTTGCTGCTCCTGGCCGAAAAGCTGGCGGACCTCTGTCCCGACGGACCGACGAGGGAAGACGCGACGGAAGACGAGTTGGAGTAAACTGCCTTCGAATTATTGCTGATGACGAATCCGTCGACGCGGAGGAGGTTTGATGGCCGTCAACCCGCACATATTTCGATTGCTGGAAGAGATGCTCGAGTCCGGCAGGACGCCCGAGGACGTGTGCCGCGACAGCCCCGAATTGCTCTCCGAAGTCCATAAGAACTGGCAGGAGTTTCGTGTCGTGAGCGCGCAAGTCGAGGCGCTGCTCCCGGGGCGTGAGACACCTCTGCCTGGCAAAGATGTCACGCCCGGATCCCTGGCCCCCGGCCTGCCGCAAATTTCCGGCTATGAGGTGCAGGCCGTGTTAGGCCACGGCGGCATGGGAATCGTGTACAAGGCTCGTGAACTGCGTCTCAACCGTCCCGTGGCTTTGAAAATGCTGCTGAGCGGTGTGTTCGCCACCCCGGAAGAACGGGAGCGCTTCTTGCGCGAGGCAGAGGCGGAGGCAAGCCTGATTCACCCTCACATCGTGCAAGTCCACCAGGTGGGTGACCATGATGGCAAGCCGTATTTCACGATGGAGTTTGTCGAGGGGGGCAGCCTGGCCCAGAAACTCCAGGGAATACCCCAACCAGCCCGGCTGGCGGCCGCCCTGGTGGGCACACTGGCCCAGGCAGTTCACGCAGCGCATCAAATTGGAATTGTGCACCGCGATTTGAAGCCTGCGAATGTTCTGCTGAGCGCGGACGGCACACCCAAAATCGCCGACTTCGGTCTGGCCGGGCGCCTGGAAGGCACGTCGGGCCTGACTCTCACGGGCGTCCCGATCGGAACGCCCAGCTATATGGCTCCGGAGCAGGCCCTCGGAAAATCGCACGACGTGGGCACCGCAGTAGACACCTATTCCCTGGGCGCGATCCTGTACGAGTTGCTGACGGGCCGGCCTCCCTTCCGCGCGGAAACGGCTGCCGAGACGTTGCAGCAGGTCATTTCCCAAGACCCAGTGCCCCCGACGCGGCTGAACGCTGCGGTTCCCCGCGATGCCGAGACGATATGCCTGAAGTGTCTGGAAAAACAGCCGCACTGCCGTTACTCGAGCGCGGCGGCACTCGCGGACGACCTGGATCGGTTCCAGCGCGGCGATTCAATCACGGCGCGCCCCGTGCGGGCACAGGAACGCCTGGTGCGATGGATGCAGCGCAATCCCACCCAGGCTGCACTCGTGGCCACGGTGCTGGCCTTGCTCGCGCTGGGCGTCGGTGGCGGGCTCTGGCAGGAGCGGCAGCGAGCCGAACAGCACGCAGAGCGGATCAGCCGCGAGGCCCGTGCGGGCGAGGCCATCGAGGCCGCGCTGGAGCATGCGGCCGTCGCCCGCAGGCAGGGCCGCTGGCCCGAGGTGCAGATGGCGCTCGAGGGTTCGGCAAATCTGCTAGAGATCTCGGCCCCGGAGGACCTCCGCCAACGGCTGACCGAGGCGCGGACGGACGCAAAGATGGTGCTGGATCTGGAGGAGATTCGACTGCGCCTGTCCGAAGGCACTACCGATCGGAAGCAGGTTTCGCTGATTGTCGACCAGGAGTACGGCAAGGCCTTTCGGAACTACGGAATTGTTCTGGCGACAGGCGACCCGTCGGAAGCAGCGGCGCGGATCCGCGATTCGGCCATTCGCGAGACGCTGCTGGCGTTCCTGTACGATTGGCTGTATTGGACATCGGATGCAAACCGCGACAAGCTGCGGGCGCTCGTCGATCACGCGGATGACGATCCCTGGAGACGCGAGTTCAGTGAAGCGCTCGCGCTGAAAGACGAGTGGAAGCTGAACGCGCTGGCCCGCGCAGACGGGGTCGTGGCCCAGCCGCCCGTCCTGCTTTCAGGGCTCGCTGGCACCATGATCAACGGCCCGCACCGGCTGTTCGCCCTGGGGCTGTTGCGCGAGGCCCAGGAGCGCCATCCGCAGGATTTCTGGATCAATTACCTTCTCGGGCTTTACACCACTCGGGAGTCCGCGCATGAGGCCGTCGGCTACTGTCGCGCGGCAGTGGCCATCCGCCCCCACAGCGATCAGGCTTATGCCCTGTTGGGGAGGGCTCTGCGTGCCCAGGGCAATACGACGGGCGCGAGCGCCGCGTTCCGCAAGGCGCTGGCGCTGAACCCGAATTGCCCCGTAGGTCAGGATCTGGCGAACGCCGTAGATCGCAAGAGCGGGCTGGAAGAGGCCCGTGTCGCCTGGGAAAAGCTCGTCAGCCGTGACCCGCCCAGTCATGACGCGTGGTACGGGTACGCCGAGTTGTGCCTTTACCTGGGGAACACACAGGCCTACCGTTTGGCTCGCGAGCGCCTGCTCGAACGTTTCGGAGAGACTGCCAACGACTGGATCACTGCCGAGCGCACCAGCATGGCTTGCATGCTCTTGCCGGCCTCCGGCGCTGAGCTGCGGCGCGTGGCCGACCTGGCGGGCCGGGCCGTCACCGCTGCGGACAAAACCTCCGATGCCGGCAATCCATACGTCCGGTTCGTGAAGGGGCTGGCAGAATACCGTGAGGGCCGGCACGTCGAGTCCCTCTCGTGGCTGCAGGATTCGGCGACAAGACTGCCTAACCGCCCTGGCCCCCGGCTCGTGTTGGCTATGGCGCTGTTCCGATCAGGCTCAACCAAAGAGGCACGCCGGACTTTCGCGGCCGCCGTCCGGGACTACGACTGGAATGACACGGCGCCCGCGTTCCGGGCCGACCCGTCCGTGGTCTGGGTCAGCCACATACTTCGCCGCGAGGCCGAGGCCCTGATCTTGCCAAACCTGTCGGCGTTCCTGCGGGGAGAGTACCGGCCGCAGGACAATGACGAGCGGCTGGCACTGCTGGGGGTTTGCCAGTCTGAGGGACGTTTTGGCGCCGCGGCCGGATTATATGCCGACGCCTTTGCGGTCGACACGCACCTTGCCGACGAATTGGCTGACGAATGCCTGCGTCGGACCCGCGCGCCCGAGCACCCGGGCAATACGCTGGAGGTTTTCAATGCGGCCTGCCGGTACCACGCGGCCCGCTGCGCGGCCTTGGCGGGGTCCGGACTCGGCAGCGACGGGGCTCGCCTCAGCGACGCCGACCGGACACGCTGGCGGCGGCAGGCGCGAGAGTGGTTGCAGCTTGATCTGTCGGCGTGGGCCAAGCTGCTCGATAGTGATTCGCAGGTATCTCAGGATCTGGCGAAGAGGATGCTCGAGCAATGGCAGGTCGATCCCGACCTCGCGGGACTCCGCGACCCCAAAGCCCTCGAGGAATTTTCTCTCGAAGAACGCACGGAATGTCTCACGCTGTGGAGTGCCGTCGCGGCAAGCCTCAAGTCGAAGACGATGCCTTAGCAGCCCGTTGAGAATAGAGCCGCGACCGTAAGGGGCGGGGCCGGTTGTCGAGTGTCGCCACCAAACGCTTAGCTATCCGGCAGCGACAACATGACCAGGAACGGTGAAGCTCAATCCAGCCAAACCCCGGAAAAGGAGAAGCAATGAATTATAAGGCTTGGGTCACGAAGGCGGCGAAACAGCCGATGGCACTCGAAACCGTGGATTTCGGATCGCTAGGGGCCGAGGACGTCGAAGTCGCCGTCGAACACTGCGGTTTGTGTCATTCGGATCTCTCCGTCATCAATAACGACTGGGGCATCTCGCAGTATCCCGCCATTCTCGGCCATGAAGTCGTCGGTCGAGTGACGACCGTGGGCGCGGCTGCCAAAGGCCTCACCGTCGGACAGCGCGTCGGAGTCGGCTGGAATTCGCGGAGCTGCATGCACTGCCGCCAGTGTCTGTCAGGCAGCCAGCACCTTTGTCCGCAAGTGCAGATGACCATCGTCGGCCATCGTGGCGGGTTTGCGAGTCACATTCGCGCACATTGGGCTTGGGCCATCCCCCTGCCGGAGAAACTGAACTTGGCCGATGCGGGCCCGCTTCTCTGCGGCGGTGTTACCGTTTTTGCACCGCTGGCGATGCACGCGCGGCCCACCGACCGGGTGGGCATCATCGGCGTTGGCGGGCTGGGACACATGGCCGTGAAGTTTGCCTCCGCGTATGGGTGCGACGTGACCGCATTCACGTCCAGCGACAGCAAATTCAATGAGGCGAAGGGCTTCGGGGCGCACCACGTCGTCTCGAGCAAGAACTCGGCGGCAATCAAGAAGCTGAGTGGCTCTTTCGACCTGCTGATCAGCACCGTGAACGTGAAACTCGATTGGGACGGGTTTATCGGTACGCTCGCGCCAAACGGCCGGCTGCATGTCGTTGGCGCCGTGCTGGAACCGATCCCGGTGGCGGCGTTCTCGCTCATCATGCAGCAGCGGAGCGTCTCGGGGTCGCCGAGCGGCTCGCCGGTGGCCATCGCAACGATGCTCGATTTCGCTGCGAGGCACGATGTCACGCCGCAGACCGAGCACTTTCCGATGAGCAAGATCAATGACGCATTCGCCCGACTTGAATCTGGCAAGGCACGCTACCGCATGGTGCTCGATGCGGATTTCTGATCCTGTGAGAGGATATTTTAAGGGTAACCATGAGCAACCAACGGAAGACAGCGATCGTCACGGGAGCATCGCAGGGGATTGGCGCGGGAATTGTGAACGCCTTTATTGAACGCGGTTATAACGTCGTAGCCAATTCACGGAAGGTGACTCGATCCGCCGCGGTGCGTGCTTCTGAAAATCTGGCTCTGGTGGAGGGTGACATCGGTGAGCCGGCCACTGCGGCCAGGATCGTCGACGTAGCGCTGTCTCGCTTCAACGCGATCGACGCCCTTGTCAATAACGCAGGGATCTTCTTCAGCAAACCGTTCCTGGACTACACTCCCCAGGACGTGAAGTCGCTCGTC
>JBLMWR010000672.1:0-3933 GCA_050257335.1 Deltaproteobacteria bacterium
GGCGACGGCGCCGCCGATCCATTCCTGCCCGGCCTTGCACAGATCCATCAACGGTTGCGCCCACGTAAAGATCGCCTGAAAGACGACGAACATCAGCACGACGAAAAACGCCAGGCCGGCGACGCGATGGGTCAGGAACGAATCGAGCCTGTCGCTGAAGGTAATGGTTCGTCCCGCCGGCTTCTTGACGACCCCGGTCAGCACCTGCCGCGCCCATTCGTATCGCACCCGGGCTTCGACGGCGGGAACCTTGCACCCCTGTTCCGCCAATCGCCGCCGAGCCTGCGCCAGGTGCGCCGTCAACTCGCTCCCCTGGCCGTTCGCCAGGTGCGACTCGAGATACCCCCCCACGTCGAGGAGCAGCCGTTCCAGCAGGTAATGGGGTGTTTCGGGCTGGCCGAGCTGCTTCAGGCGCTCATCGAGCGCGCGGCATTCGGCGACGAAGGGCGGTGGAAAGACCTGGAGTCGCTCGCGCGGAGCTGCTGCGGCGGCCTCAACGATCGCCTGCCGCAACTGGTTCATGCCTCTCCGGCGGTGGGCCTCGGTTTTGACGACCGGCAGCCCCAGCCGCTGCGACAGCGCCCGCTCGTCGATGTCGACGCCGCGGCTGGCCGCCACGTCGGCCATGTTCAGCACGATGACGGTCGGCAGCCCCAGGTCGAGCACCTGACTGACCAGATACAGATTACGTTCGATATTCGAGGCGTCGATGATGCAGATGACGACGTCAGGAGTCCCAACCTCGGTCTGACGCCCCAGCAGCACGTTCACCGCCACCATTTCGTCGAGGGTGCGGGGAGAGAGGCTGTAGGTTCCCGGCAGATCGACGAGATTGACCGCCCGTTCTCCGCACTTCGTCCGCCCGATTTTCTTTTCGACCGTGACCCCCGGAAAGTTTCCCGTCAGCGCGCGAAATCCCGACAGCGCATTGAACAATGTGCTCTTGCCCGTGTTGGGGTTGCCGATCAAGACGGCAGTCAGCGGCGGGGCGGAAGGGGAAGCAACAGACATGCAGGATGTGTCGTGGGACTGACTGGCGGGATCTTGCTGAGTGGAGGGCGCCGACCACTGCGGCCTGAATCGAGCTTGTCTCTTCGCGATCGATCGCGTTTTATTATGCGGAATACACGCAACACACGGACTAATTCACCTGCACGCGGCGGGCCTCGGCAAGCCGCAGAGAAAGGCGATAGCCGCGGATCAGGAATTCGACAGGGTCGCCCAGAGGAGCGGCCCCCAGGTTTTCGATCTCCTCCCCTTCCACCAGCCCCATTTCCATGAGGCGGACGGCAACGGCATCGTCTCCGGCGATGTCGGCGACGCGCGCCCGTTCCCCCGGTTTGAGCATGTCAAGGGTTCTCATGGGCGGGCGACCTCAACCAGAACGACGGCGTCGTCTTCGCCACGAAAGCTGAGGCGCTGATGGTCAAAGGCCACAATGCAGGGGTGGCCGGGTTGAACCATGCGAACCTGCACGCCCGCCCGGAGTCCCATTTCGTCGAGGCGGCGGACCAACTGCGTATCCCCCTCGATTTCGAGGATCGAGCCCGTTTCACCGGGGTGGAGCAGGTGCATGGGGACGATGTGCATTGCACACAGACCGTCGTGGCTGGGGCGGCTGGAGTTGAGATTGAGTCTCAGTATTCCGCCATTCTACCAAACTGCGACGGGATTTAAAGGCCCAAATTCAAGAATTCCCCTCCTTCCCGGGCGGAGCTTGGGAGCGGCGAAACCTTGTGCTTGCCCTGCCGATCCGTTCACTGGGTCCCGGTCACCACGGAACTTCCATCATATCCACGATGTTCCGGGCCAGCCGGTCGACGGCGGTCTGATCGGCGGTCGCCAGCGACTGGCCGACTTCCGGGGCAAACTCGGCCTGGGCCGCCAGTTGCAGAAGCTCCGGTGGCAGAGGAACCCGCTGCTGCCGCAGAATTTCCCCGCTGCGAACGTCTTCCCACGTCACCTCGACCTGCAGGTTGACCTGCAACTCGCGAGCATCGCTGTTGCGCGTCTGGCCCAGGGCGTTCTTGCGCAGGTCGATGATCTTGCCGGTCAGGCGGGTGTCGGCCTCCGCTTCCTTCACCAGGCGGAAGTGCGACCTCTGTTGAATTTGTTTCTGCACCGCTTCGGTCAACTGGTATTCGAGAAAGCGGCGGTTGGATCCCGAATTGAAAACGGGGACGTGGACGGAACGAATCTCGGGACTGAACGGCGCCCCGACGTTGTACCCGCACCCTGCGGATGCGGCGAGTCCCACGAGCAGCCCGAAGCGGGTGACGATCCGGAAAATGTGCGGCCAGGAAGGCTCGCTCGAAGCGCCCTCCGCCGCGGGCGGACCGGGCAGCAGGCGGGGTGCTGGCATCAATCCGACGCGGCATGCGTGGTTTGCGTGGCGTATGGCGGGCATGCGAGCATCCTTACTTCGATTCCGAAATCGGTTTGGCGTCGCCGTCCGAAAGGCGCAATCGGCCCGGTTCCTGCGACTCGTCGTACGGCGTTTCAGACTCCGCGGGAGCGTCCAGTTCCGTCCGGAACAGAGGCGTCCTGAGGACCCCCGCTGCATGCTGAGGCCCCAGCTTCAATAGAGCTTCGCGTGCCCGGGCGGCTTCCGGTGAACCGGGGTATTTTTCCATGATTGTTTCGCAGTAAAAGGCCGCCGCGTTCTTCTCGCCGCGTTTCAGATAGTACTCGACCCGAACCCAGGCCCGGACGGCGGCCTCGGCGTCGATCTTCTTCAAGTCGTGCTCGAGTTTGGCGCGCTGCGGCGAATCGGGAAGGTCGTGGACGGCCGCCAGCGTCTGCTTTTTGGCTTCCTCGAGCTGTTTGCCGTCGTAACGCGACCCCTGATATGACTGCAGGCTGGAGTGTGCTCCCAGGATGTAAGAGGCGGGAACGAACTCGCTGTTCGGGTGATGCTCGCGAATCGTTTTGAAGTAAACGTCGGCCTCGCGGTAGTCCTTCCGGCGAAGGTGATACGTCGCCAGCATCATCAGGGCGTCATCCGCCAGCGGCCCGGTCGGGTCTTTGCTCGAAACCGATTTCAGCGCCTGCAGGGCCCGCCCCGTCGTGTCGAACATCGGTCGCGTCTTGTCGGTCAGGTTGGGTTTCAGGGGGAACTGCCAGGGAATGGTTGCTTCCGGCACCGTCTTCAACCGCTCCTCGCCCGCCTCGTCGGTAAAGCTCGCCAGCTCGATTTCCGAGGCCGGTTTGGGCATGTTCAGCCAGTAACGGGCGATGGCAAACAACCGTCTCATCGACTGATCGAGATACTTCGTCGACGGATACTTGTTTGCCAGCTCGTCGTAACCATCCTGCGCGGCGGGATAATGCCCGAGCTGGAAATCGCATTCGGCCCGGTAGAACATCGCATCTTCTTCGATCGGTTCGCTCTTCTTTCCGTACTTTTTCACGATCTTCTGAAAGGCCTTCCGCGCCTCGGCATATTTCTGCTCGTCGTACAGCTTGCGGGCGGCGTTGAATTCATCCACCCCCACCGCCGTGTTCCCTTCGGCTTCGCGCTGCGCCTGTTCCACGACGTTTTTGGCGTGCCGCCCCGTGGGACCGTAAACGTCCTTGATGTCGACCCCTTTGTCCAGAGGCGATTTGCAGCCGGCCAGCGCGGCGCAGCAGGCGGCCAGAATCAGGACGGAGGCAACTCTGATGACGCCTGGGTGAAACGTCGAACGTCGAATATCAAACGTAGAACGCCGAACATTGAATGCCAGTGCGCGCATTCGATGTTCGAAGTTCAATGTTCGATGTTCCGTTTGCAACGGGCCGCTCGTGGCGATCATGAATCGGAGGGTGAAGGGAACGACTCAGAGAGGAAGGTAGCGGAGCGTTTTCGGGCGGCGACCGAGAATTCCGGCGATCGCCGCATTGACGACCGAACGCATCTCGCGCATCTGGGAGGACGAGATTGCAAGATTGCGG
>JBLMWR010000673.1:0-4263 GCA_050257335.1 Deltaproteobacteria bacterium
TCGCCTGTCCTGAAACCGAAGAGCTTCGCCAACTGGTGGACGGTTCGCTTTCCGGCGATCGGCAGCAGGAGTGCACGCAACATGTGGACACCTGCCCGTGCTGCCAGGCGAAGCTCGAGGAGATCGCCACCGGGGGGACGAATCTGTCGCGCGTCGTCGAGCGCCTGTACGAAGCCGAGCCCGTTGCCAGCGCGGCCTACTGGCCGGCGCTCAGGGCGCTGCACGCCGGCGTGCAAGCGACAATTGTCCCGGAATCGGGAACGCGGTTCCGCGACCTGTCTCTCGATTTTTTGCAGCCGGCGACCGACCCGGCGTACATCGGCCGGCTGACGCAGTTCGACGTGATGCGCGTCCTCGGCCGCGGCGGGATGGGCGTCGTGCTGGAGGCCTTCGACACGCGGCTGCAGCGCAACGTCGCGATCAAGGTCCTCGATCCCGAACTGGCTGGCGACGAAATCGCCCGGCAGCGCTTCTGCCGCGAGGCGCGGACGGCCGCCTCGATCACCCACGAAAACGTGGTCGCCGTGCATCAGGTCGAGAAGTCGGGAGAGGAGGGACTGCCGTTCATGGTGATGCAGCTCATCGCGGGCGAATCGCTGGAGCAGCGGCTGTCGCGCTCGAGGAAGCTCCCGCTGCGCGAGGTTGTGCGAATCGGCCTGCAGGCCGCGCAGGGGCTCGCGGCGGCCCACGAGCGGGGGCTGATCCATCGGGACATCAAACCGGGCAATATCCTGCTGGAAGCCGCGAGCGACCGCGTCAAGCTCACCGATTTCGGGCTGGCCCGCGTCGCCGACGACGTGAAGCTCACCCGCAGCGGCTTTGTGACCGGCACGCCGCAGTACATGGCTCCCGAACAGGCACTGGGAGAAGAGCCCGACCCGCGCTCCGACCTGTTCAGCCTGGGCGCCGTCCTGTACGAGATGTCCGCCGGACTCCCCCCCTTCGCCGGCAATTCGCCCCTGGCGATTCTCCGGCAGATTGCGGACGTCAGGCATCGTCCGGTGCGCGAGCTGAATCCGGCGATTCCCGACTGGCTGGCCGAAACGATCGACCGCCTGCTTGCCAAGAAGCCCGCCGATCGGATCCAGTCGGCGGCAATGCTGGCCGAGCTGCTCGAGTTCCAGTGGGCCCTCCTCAAGACGACCTCGGACGACGTCCCGGCCGTCTGCGAGATCGAGGAACGGAAGCAGACGATCCGGAATCGCTGGATCGCCGCCGGAGTGGGGGCGACATTTCTCGCGCTGGGATTGCTCGGCGGGCGGTTTCTGGCCAATCACGACGACAGGTCGCCGGCGCCGGCCGGCGCGCCGGCTTCTTCGGCCGAGCCTGTCGCCGTGCTGGGCGCGAACTCCGGCACGGTCTGGTCGGCTTCCTTCGATCAGGCCGGCGATGCGGTCGTGATGGCGGTTGAGGACGGATCGGTGCGCGTCTGGGACTTGTCGTCGAGGAGCATCACGGCCACACTCCCGGCGCACCAGGGGACGGTCTGGATTTCGAAGTTTTCGCCGGACGGTGAATGGTTCGCGACCGCCGGTGACGATGGACTGGTCAAGCTCTGGAAGCCCTCGCAGGCCGAGCCGTTCCGCACGTTCGAGCATTCCAACGCCGTCCGCGGACTGGCACTGGGACACGACGGCCGGACGCTGTTTGCCGGGGTTCGCGACGGGCACCTGCGCGTCTGGTCCCTGGACTCGGCCGAGCCGCTCGCCGAAGCCCGGCATCCCGGCGCGGTCTTCGCCGCCGCCGTCTCCCCCGACGACGAAACGCTGGCGACGGCGGGAAACGACAAAGTCATCCGGCTCTGGAACGCCCGGACTCTCACGCCGAAGCTCCCACTGGAAGGACATGCCGGTCCGGTTTACGGACTGTCATTCGATCATGACGGCCGGCGGCTGGCATCCGTCGGCTGGGACAAAACCGTCCGCATCTGGGATGCGGGGAGCGGCCTCGTCGTCAAAAGCTGGGAAGGACACGTCGGCGATATCTGGAGCGTCGCCTATTCGCCCGACGGCACGAAGCTCGCGACCGGCGGAATTGACGGCGCCGTGAAAGTTTGGAACGCCGGGACCGGCGAGCTTCTGGCCACGTTCCTGGGCCATAAGCTCGCCGTCCACACGGTCGCCTTCAATCAGGACGGCACCCTTCTCGCCTCTGGCGGCCGCGACGGCGCCGCGCGAATCTGGAAAATCCAGTAGTACGTCAGGCTTGCAGCCTGACAGCGATGTGCGCCAGAGCGCGCTCACCGGGAACCGGGCCAGTACGCTCGGCGTCGAACGTTCATTGCGCCGACGGAGCAGGAGGACATCTGAGTATTTGAACAACTGAAACACAAACCTGTTGGCTGGCCGCCGTCGGGACGATCGTCGTCTCGGTGTGAGTTGTCGTTCAGCGAGGACGCCACGCCCTGAGCTTTTACGGGGTGCAATCGTTAATTGGCGGTGGGTGGCGGGGTCAGAGCGGCGCAAGGCACGCTCGACGCCGCGGGGCCATGCTCAGGCCCAGGCGGAAATGACGGAAGAATCGCACGTTGGTCGAGCGGCGGCCCCGTCAGGCGCGCATGTGACGGGGCTGCCGCCCGATTTCCAACTCCGGTCATCAGGAGCGGCCGGCCGGAACGGTTCGTTACAATCACAACATGCCCCGCATCTTTCTTGGCAACTTCGATTTCGAGCACGACCTGGCGCGCGCGGCTGGCGGTAGGGCGAGCCCGGCTGGCGACGATTCCGTCATCGCAGGGCAGCTCGTTTGGGCGTCGAGGAGGTCGGAGCTCTTCTGGGCCTGGTTGCCGGTCGCGAAACCGGACGATTTTGTGATCGCACCGGGTCGAGTCGATCCGCATGACTTCGCGGGACTGACCGACCTGGGCCTCGCTCCGCCGCACTTCGTCTACCCGCCCCGCGATCTGGAGGCGCTGCAGGGAGTCGAGCTGGTCCCCTGGGGGTGGACCAGCTCCGTCGTCGCATTCGGGAGATCGAACGGGTGGAGCTGCCCATCCCCGCCGCTCGAGGTCGTACGGCACGTGAACAGCCGGGCCTTTCGATTCGAGCTGGAGCGGGAATGGAACGTCGGCCTGGCGGGGGCGGCGATGGTCGATTCGATGGACAAGCTGCAAGCCGTTCTTCTAGAGCAGGAAAGCACACCGCGCGGGTGGCTCCTGAAAGCCAATTTCGGGATGTCGGGACGCGAGGCGCTCCGCGGATCCGGAACGATTCTCGACGAGAAGACGCGCAACTGGGCGCGGAAGCGGCTTGCCGCCAGCGGGCCGATCGTTTTCGAACCGATCGTCGAGCGCATTGCCGAGGCGGGCGTTCAGATCGAGATTCCGCAGATCGGCCCGCCGCAGCTCGTGGGGGTCACACCGCTGCTGGTCGATCGCAGCGGCGTCTACCGCGGCAGCCATTTTGGATGTCCGGCGAGTGAGCTGGAATGGTGGCAGCCGGCGGTCGAAACGGGGATCCGCGCCGCTGAGAGGCTGCAGCGCCTGGGATACTTCGGCCCGCTGGGGATCGATGCGATGCGCTACTGTGACGCGGCGGGCGAAATCCGCCTGCGGCCACTGCAGGACGTGAACGCCCGTCACACGATGGGGCGGCTGGCGCTGGGCTTTCGCCGCGTTTTGCCGGCGGGATGGTGTGGCGCCTGGCTGCATTTCAACCGCCGGCACCTGGCCGGTCGCGCACTCGATACGTGGCTGGGAGACATCCGCAATTCGCTGCCGGCCGAGACGATTGCTGCCGCCACCTCACCGCGAACGATCGGCTCGCGCCCCGTCGAGCATCAGGCGGTGATCGTCCTGGTGTCGTCGCCCGAGTCCCGCCGCCAGGCGGAAGCCGCGCTCTTTGGGAGCCTGGCGATCGCGATCGACACGGGAGACCGATCCATTACCCCGTAGCCGACATCGACTCGGGAGCAGGCAGATTTCGGATATCCTATTCGAGTCGGCAGGCGACCAGCGCGACCCCCCTACCCCCCCTTGCGAAGGGGGGGAGAAGCGGCTGGTACCTTCGAAACCGATTCCGCGGCGGGGACGGCGATCATCTCACCGGCGTCCGATTCGGCTTCGACGATCCGCCCGGCGACTGTCTCGGCAAGGTCGTGGTCCGGATCGCGATCGGGTTGGCGGGCGGCGGTGACGGCGTACAAGAGCCCCACGCCGGCGGCGAGCGCCGCGGCGGAGACGAACATCCACGAAAAACCAAGTGTGCCTCCGCCGGCGTTCCCGCGGTCGATGAGCATTCCCATCAGCGGGGCGGCCAGCGCCGT
>JBLMWR010000674.1:0-3918 GCA_050257335.1 Deltaproteobacteria bacterium
AAACCGGCGGTGTATGGCGAGGCGGGAGAACTCCTGCATGCAACTTCGTTCGACCAGCTTCCCCAGGGGGACAACCGGATCTACATCGACCTGAAGTTCGCGCAGTACAACGCCGTTCTGAAAATCCCCGGCTACCCGATTCCGGCTCTGGAGACCTCGGCTTTTGCCGAGGACGTCGTTTACTGGCATCTGGTCGCCGATACGGTTGAGCTGCTGGGCCGGAAGGCGAAGTAGGATTCTCGTGCGACTAGTGAATACTTGCCGTTGAGGCTCGGCAAACCACGTGACGCGACCCCCCCCTGCCCCCCCTTGCGAAGGGGGGGAGAGGCGCCGTGGACTTGCGCGACCTTGACACACCCTGCGTGGATCAGTTCGTAACGGGTGGCAGGACCACGCAGATGATTTCAGAGTCGCTGCGGGCGTAGACGCAGTTGCCGGCGAAGCCGGGGTGCGCCCACGTGCGGCCGATGATGCTGGTCCGTGAGTCTTCCACGTAACTCGTCGGGTTCAGGCGGATCAGGATCAGATCACCGTCCGAGTTCAGCGCGATCGCCCGGTCGTCGTCGTTGAGCCACACCATCGTGGCCTGCGGATTTCGTCCCTTGGGGGTCATCCGATTGTCGTCATCCCACAACTTTTTGCCCGTTGACAGCTCGAAGCACGTCAAGCCGTGCCGCTTGTCGATCAGATAAGCGTGCCCGTCGCGGTAGAGAGGCGGAGCCATCAGGCCCCGCAGATTGCGGCGATCGTGCCATGCTTCCTGAGCGGCGGTCCCCTCCCCGTCGAGGCGAATCGCCTTGGTGCCGTCGTAGTAACTGCTCACCAGCACCAGTCCTTCCTGAAAGATGGGCGTGGCGATGGCGGTGCCGTAGTTCACTTCAAAAGGAATCGTCCACAGCAGCTTGCCGGTGCGGGGATCGAGTCCCCGAACGCTGGTGGGAGACCAGCCGACCAGTTGTCGCGTCCCCTGGTGGTCGATGAGGATGGGCGTGGCGTATCCGGCGGCGTCCGGCAGGCTCCGCCAGCGCTCCGCGCCATCGCTCAGATCGAACGCCATGTAGCAGCCGTCCGGCTCGGCGCCGGGGTGGACAATCAGCAGGTCTTCAAAAACGAGGGGCGAGGCGCTCAGCCCCCAGATGGGCACCTTCGCCCCGAATTCGCCGACCAGATCTCTGGACCATACGACCTCGCCGCGCGCCGCGTCGAGACAATGCAGATGGCCGACGGCCCCCAGCGTATAGACGCGACCGCGGAAGACGGTCGGCGTGGCGCGCGGTCCGTTGTCATAACTCACATTCCGGTAGTCGACCGCGCAGGCGTGCGACCACTGCAGTTCGCCGCTCACCGCGTCGAAGCACAGGATCCGCTCGACATCTTCGGGCGCCTGCTGCCGGTCCATGACGTAGACCCGGCCGCCCGAAACGGCAATCCCTCCGTAGCCGCCGCCGATTTCCTGCCGCCAGACGCGCGTCAGCCCCTCCGCGGGCCAGGTGGACGGCAGTTTCGGCGCGCGCCACGTTCCGTCGCCGCGCGGACCGCGCCACCGCGGCCAGTCTTCACCGGCCGTCGGCTCGGGACGTCCATTCGATTCGGCGGCGGCAACCGGGGTCGATGATCTGCCATTGCGTTTGCCCGCGCCGGCGATGACCGGGTCGAGCCGCGCGCCCTCAGCGGTCAGTTCGCACACCACGCGGAATCCCAGCGCGTAAAATCTCCCTTCCGGAATGTCGGCATACCGAAACGCGCTGCGACAGTCGCGGGCATCGCTGTACCAGTCGCCGCCGCGAATCACGGGCGAGGTTCCTTCCGGCGGACCTTTCGGGTCGACGTCCGGAGAGACCCGGTAGTAGTCGCGGCCAAACCTGTCCATGCACCACTCGTTCAGGTTGCCGTGCATGTCGAACAGGCCAAAGGCGTTGGGCGCGTACGAGCCGACGGGCGCGGTGCGGTTCAAAAACGGCCCCGTCCCGGCACCCCCGAACGGGTGATTCCCGTTGAAATTCGCCTGCGCCGACGAGAGCGTGTCGCCGAAGTGGAATACGGTCGTCGTTCCGGCGCGGCAGGCGTATTCCCATTCCGCTTCGGTCGGCAAACGATAAACGCGCCCCGCCTCCTCTTCCGCCGCGAGCTGCGACAGCCGCCGGCAGAATTCGACCGCGGCATACCAGGTGACGTTGTCGACGGGGAGCCGCGAGCAATCCAGTTCGGCCGGGGCGTCCTTCAGCAGCCCCTCCCGCGTGAACGAGCTGGGATTGGTCTGCATCAGCCGCTCGAATTCCCCCTGCGTGACTTCGTAAACGCCCATGTAAAACGGCTTGCTGATGCGCACCCGATGCTGCGGTTTTTCGTCTTCGCGTGCGCCCGGATCGGCAGCCGCAGACCCCATCAGAAACTCGCCCGCCGGAATCCGCGCGAGTTTCATCCCGATCGAGCTGGTGATTGTTTGATCCGGCTGGCCGGCGTGCAGCCCGGCATCCGCCGCGTTCGTTGTCTCGACCGTGCCGGACGTGTCCGCCGGGCTCGTTGAGCGCGGCGCGGCGCCTCTGCCGCAGCCCCAGGCCGCGAGTGCCACCAGACTCACGACAGCCAGCCTGGCGGAAGCAATGCGCGTCAACATCATGGTCGACCGTGGCGGCATAACATCATTCGGCGAGCGAAGACCCGCCGACGTCTGGACTTGCCTGACGCACCGGGCCTTCCTGTGAGAAATCGGGATCAGGTCCTCCCCGGTCAGCTTTCCGGCGCCCGGTGAGCGGCATCGGGCAGGTGGGCGGCGATGACCAGTTCTGCGACGCGGCGGGCGACGTCAATGCTCTGTTTGTTGCCGGTGACCTGGCGCGTCACGTAGGCGCCTTCCATGATCAGGCACAATTCCTGCGCCAACTGGCGCGGGTCGGCCGCCCCGGCGCGGGCGGCCAGATCCTGCACGATCTCTTCGATGGCCTGCTTGTGCTGCGCTGCGGCGACGTGTGCCGGCTCGTGCGGCAGCGGAAACTCCATCGCCACGTTCACAAAGATGCAGCCCTGAAAGTCGTCAGCTTCGATGATCCGACCGACCACGTCGATCAAGGCCCGGAGCTGTCCCACGGGCGCATCGCCGCCACTCTGACGAAGCATCTCGCGGAACGCGTCCTGCAGCCAGCGATTCTTCATTTCCAGGGCGGCCAGCACGAGGTCTTCTTTGCACTCAAAGTGCTTATAAAAGGCGGTCTTGCTGATACCGACGTCGGCCAGCACCTGGTCCAGGCCGACGTTGCGGAAGCCGTCGCGGTAAAAACGCCGCACCGCGGCCTCGGTCAGGCGCTCGCGCGTGGATGCCATTCGGCTGTGCCCCCAAAGATCGAAGAATGCCGGAATCGCTTCAAGGTGGACTACAAGTCAACCCTCCGGTGCACCACAAGTCAACTGAGTCGAACGGATCGTGACCGTGCCCGGTGACGGCGGGTGGCTTCTCAGGAGCCTCCCGGTGAATACAATGAATCCGACCGTTCACGGCGCTTCCGTATCCGTGGAAATGAGGTCGTCATGCCTCGTTCTCATACTGCGCCCGCGCGCTCACTTCCCGACAAGCCAAGCTTCGCCGAGCTCCGCAAGCAGGCCAAAGAACTCCTCAAATCGTATCTGGCCGGCGAAGACGCAGCCGTCGCCGAAGTCATCTCCAGCGGCTTCAGAAGTAACCGACGAAAAGGAACGACAAATGACTGAAAGTAACCGAAGCGCCAAGAGCACCACCAGGCAGGCCACGAAGAAGGCGGCTGCGCGCCCCGGCCCGCGCGCCGACAAGGCCGACGGGGAAAGCGCCGTGCTCGCGAAGATCGCCGAGATGCCGAAACCGGATCGCGCCATCGGCGAGCGGCTCCATGCGATCATCAAAGCCAGCGCGCCAGCCCTCTCGCCGAGACTCTGGTACGGGATGCC
>JBLMWR010000675.1:0-4039 GCA_050257335.1 Deltaproteobacteria bacterium
CGAGCCGCGCGAAGTCCCGCTTTCCGATCTCACCAACTACAGTTGCCTGCGACACCCTGTATTGGAACTTTCGCCCACCCGCTGGGTTCTGCCGTTCTACGATCGGACGGTCGTTTTTGACACCGAAACCCGCCAAGTGACCCCGTTCGGAGACGGCCGCAATCACGGAATGGTCCCCATCGTCAAGACCTCCCGGGGCACGCTGATCAGCGGCGCGCCGGTGGCAAACGCGACGCTTCCGGTGAGCGTGCCGCGCGAGATCGTGCGGGGCCTGCGCTCCATCGACGGCGGAAAAACCTGGCAGGCTCTGCACGCATTTCCGACATTTGGAGTCGCGGGGTACGACCTGACCGTTCTGGCGGAAGACTGGATCGTGCTGACCTCTATCGTTTACGGCGTCGGACAGGATGGTGAATGGGCGTATGCGTTGATTCTTTCCCGTGACGATGGCCGCACCTGGGAAACGGCGCACGCAACGACGATCTACAATCCCGGCCGCCGGATCGCCGGCCGCGGGTGGCCCCGCACGGTGCAACTCGACCGCGATACGCTGGGGACGCTGTTCTACGACCTCGACCAGACGCAACCAGGTGGTCCCGGCGTCTTTTTCGTGCGCACGCCGATCCGGAGCATTACGCGGGGCACGGGTCAGTAAGCCGGGCCGCGATTTGCCGCCGCCGGGACGCTTGATTCGCGGCTTCGTATCCGTGATCATTGGCAGCACGCAAAGTGCCATGTCGGCCGGTTCGACGATGCAGAAAACGGAGTGAGAGTCCGCCAGACTGTCTGTGTCTTCGTCTGATCACCACCGCCACCTGCGGAGAGGCTGTGATGCTTCCTTTCCGGACTTACGATATCCCCGGTGCGCTGGCTGCCGGCTTTCTGGTTCTGGCCGCGTGCGAAGCAGGCTACGACGGGAGCTGGTTGATCGACCAGGATTGGAACCCGGAAAGAATCACCGTTTACGGTTCGATCGCGCTGTGCATCGGGCTTGTTGTCGCACTCGCCTCCCGTTACCTGATCGAACACAAGTTCGTGCTTGGATGGTTGAAGGCCCCCGAAGAAAACCTGCTTGGTGGTGCCGCCTTCGGACCGCGGGATTGGAGGCGGCGGCTTTTTCCCGCCCACTACGCGCCGCTTGAGGAAGGCACGCGAGGCCGGATTCTGAGCGCGGCTGGTGGGGAAGGGCCGGACGGACCCACGACGCCGCGGGTTCGACGGGCCTGTGCGGCGGTCCAGCGCGTCCGCATCACGTCCAATGCGTTTTCTCTCTCATTGCACCTTTATACAACCTACCGCACGCTGTGCCTGGGGTTGCTCCTCGTGTCGGCGATTCTCGCCTCGGGCATCGTCTGGCACAGCGCCGTTTCGGTCTGGGGGCAGGCCGAATGGCGCAAGCTGGGGTATTGCCTCCTGTCGCTGTTCGAGGCGGTAGGGATGCTTTATCGCTACCTGAGATTCTACCGGCGGCACGCAGTCGAAACGCTGCTTGGATGCGCCGGGGTCAGCCTGGATGAGGCGCCTTTCCCGAATACCGCTTGAGGCAGTAAACCATCGTGCGTTTCTCGAGGCCGCAAGACAGTCCGGGAGTCTGCCATGGATTTCAAAAAACTGACGCAGGCTGCGAAACCGCAAAAGCTGGGCGGCTACCTCGCCAGACTGTCGCGAGGGGCCGCGAAGCACCACGAAATGCACATGGCGCACGATTTGGTGCGCGAAGACGAGCACAAGGGGCACCGCATCGTGGTCCGCACGATGTACACGATCGAGGTCGACGGCAAGCCGCTGAAACTGCCGATCGGAGTTGACAACGAAGGACACGTCCACTGTCACTCGCTTCCGAACTACATGTTCACTTCTGCAGTCGACCTGGTAAAAACGGTGATCGACCAGTTCCCCGACGAGTTTGCCCCGCCAAAACCAGGCCGGGAGCGTCCGGCGAAGAAGCCGGCCAGAGCCGCAGCCGGCAAGCCGCGGCGCCGCGCCAGGAAAGGAGGTCGATGACATGGCTGTCACGCGCAAAAATATCCTGAGCGACGCCGCCGTCCGCGACCAGTTCGTTCGAGGGGTCAAGCTGCTGAAAGAGGAGGATTCCGGTCAGTCAACGGCCGATCTGGGGATTGCCGGCCCGCGCCGCAACGTCAGCACCTACGACCTGTTCGTGGCCTGGCACCACCTGGCGATGATGACCATGACTCCTCCCGGAAACGCGGCGGGACGAAATGCCGCCCATCGCGGTCCTGTATTTCTTCCCTGGCACCGCGTCCTCTTGATGATGATCGAGCAGAACCTGCAGCGCGTCCTGAACGACGCGGCGTTCGGGCTTCCGTACTGGGATTGGGCGGCCGACGGCGATCTCCCGCCCGACCAGCAGGTGCAGTCGCCGCTGTGGGATGCGGGCTGTCTCGGCGGCGACGGACTTCCGGTGCAGAATGGTCCCTTCGCCTTCGACGCCGGAAACCCGGCGTCGTGGAGGGTGCTCATTGCCGCCGATTCGTCCGGCACGCTGCGTTCCGTCAACCGGGGATTGAACCGTTCCTTCGTCGATCCGGACATTGCCCCCACGCTCCCCACGCGCGGCCATCAATCCATCGCGCTGAACGTGACGCCGTACGACGCCCCGTTGTGGGACGTTTCTTCCGCCGGGTTCCGCAATCGCCTGGAGGGGTGGACGACGGGGACTGCCGAGCGGGTCCCCTGGCTGCACAATCGGGTCCATGTCTGGGTGGGCGGGGACATGAGCCCTTCCACGTCTCCCAATGACCCGGTCTTCTATCTCAATCACTGCAACGTCGATCGGATCTGGGAAAGCTGGTTGCAAAAACAGGGACGCACATATCTGCCCGGCATGTCGGCCGGCACCGCGCTCAAGGGGCATCGCATCGACGACGTGATCGCCACCCCCATGGGGAACAGCGCCACGCCGCGACAGGTGCTCGACGTTTCGGCGATCTACGTCTACGACGCACTGCCGTAGTGCAGGTGCCGCCGGCGGCACATTCTGCAGCGGATCTTCTTCGGTTTCCGGACCGGGCTCGCCCGGAATTTCCGGGCGGGCGCTGAAAATCACTAATTGGCCTCAACGTCGCAGGATGTAACGACTTTCGATCAGCACCACGACGCATTTTCGAACAATTTGTGTTTTGTACAATTTTTCATGTCCATGTGCGACAGCCCGCTTCGATTCATAAGGAGAACCCGCTTGCAGCGGTTTTTACCATCGGCAAATCCGGTGTGCTGGCCCGCACCGGTCCGAGAAGCCCCAGCCCGCAAGGGCTCGGGGCTTTTCGTGTTCATTGAGCCGGCGGGACGCGTCGAATTGCCCTCCCCCCGGGCCGCTCAGTCAGCGGCCGGCACGCTGTACAACGAATCGATCCAAATGGATTCCCGAAAGGCCCCCCCCTTTGCCCGCTCACTTGCCCGTCGCCGGAAAGCGGTATGAAAAGTTCCAGTACGGATCCTTCGGGCCAGTCTGTCTGGCGTACGGGAGATGGAAAATTTCTTCGTCGTTGAGCGCGACGTGCGGCTCGGCGGCGCCGCAGCGGGCGAAGCCGATCTGCCAGGTGGCCGTTTCGGCGGTTTCACCGTGCGCTTCGACGACCGCCAGCAGTTCGGGATTGGTGCCGTACGAAAAGGCGAACAGGCCACCATCCAGCAGTTTTTCGTCTGGGTCGGAGTACCGCAGCAGAGGCTTGGGCATGAGACGCAGCTCGTAGCGCGTTCCCCCGCGACCGACTTCATGGGCCTGGAGTTTGGTCAGCAGGTCCTTCATCTGCGACACGCGGCGCGTGGCTTCTTTTGCCGGACGCGGGGCATCGGGAAAGGCCTGCAACTCCACACCTGGCGACTGCGGCGCCCATTTGAGCGTTCCCGCCTCGGCGGTCAATTTGCCGGAAGAGAGCGAAATCAGCTCGAACCACCATTGGCCGCCGTACTGCTCCATGGCCAGAAGGCAGGCGGGCCGGCCGCTCGGGCACCAGGCTGGGCTGTTGGAAATCTCGAATAATGGAGAATTTGGGATTGTTGGATAAATGAAAAT
>JBLMWR010000676.1:0-3196 GCA_050257335.1 Deltaproteobacteria bacterium
AGATTCAGGCGGGCCCGGTAATCGGGACGGCGCTTGACGGCGACCATCTCGGTCGCCTTTTCCTGCCACTCGACGGCCTTCTCGAAATCTCCCGCTTCGGCGTATGCCGCCGCCAGGACGCTGATCGTCGAGGCCGAGCGCCAGCGGCTCAGTTCGCAGGCCCGCTCGGCGTATTCGACGGCCTTCTGCCCGTCCCGGTGGTCGTCGTCCGGGCACGTGGCATAGAACCGGGCGACTTCGTTGCACGCGTCTTTGTCGTTTGGATTGAGGGCCAGGGCCTTGTCGAAGTCCTGGGCGGCACGGTCGTAATCGCCGGCGTTGGCGAGCACACGGCCGCGCAATCCGTAGGCGGTCGCCTCCCGCGGATTGATCCGGAGCGCTGCATTGAACTCGGCCAGCGCCTGCGCAGCCAGGTTTTTCCTCGCCAGCGCGTTTCCCCGCACGACGTGGGGAGCCGCGTAATGGGGCGCGAGATGAATGGCCTCGTCGGCGTCAGCAATGGCCTTGTCGTATTCCCCTTTCATGTTCCACAGGATCCCCCGGTTGGCATAATACATCGCGTCCTGGGGCTCGAGCCGGATCGCCTCCGAGCAGTCAGCGATCGCCTGGTCGACTTCCCGTTTCGCCCACCAGCAGATCGAGCGGCTGCTGTATGCGGAAGAATGCTTCGGGTCGAGCCGGATCGCCTCGTTAAAATCGGCGATTGCGATGTCAATTTCCCCTTTGTTGAACCACGCCAGCCCGCGACAGATGTGCGCCTCGGCGTCGTGCGCGTTCTTCTTGATCTGCTCGGTGAACGCCTCAACGGCCTGGGTGGGCGTGGCCACGTCCTGCTTCCTGATCCAGCCGGCGGCTTCGTTCGAAACCCACAGCCAGTCACTGTTGACCGCCTGCACTTTCAACCCCACTCCGCGGGAGACGTCCTGGACGACCTTGTCGCCGACCTTGATTTGCGTGTCGTGAATCACGACGACTGTATCCCCGATCTGGTAATCGGCGAAAACCGGGCTGCAGAAGGCGCAGACCACGGCAAACAGAGGAAAGATTCTGGGGAGATTATTCAACATGATTTTCTCTCGAGCTGCGGCAGGACGGATCGGTACAGGAATCCCGTTCCCCCATTTGCCTCCGGGGGCTTCGTCCTCAGGTATGTAAATCGGTCTTATCGGCACATTGGATGCCAGGGATTTCGATGTTGCTCGCATAATTTTTAAACGCGAAAAATCGACGAATCTGGTGCTGGCTGCGATCGACGTCTGCTTTGTGACGAACGATCAGCCGCCAACCTGCCTTCCGCTTCAGCACGCGTGAACAATGTCCGGGGACGAATTGGAGCCGGTTTTGCCGCCGGATCGCGATGCTGACGGACAGTCGCTCCTCAATCGTGTGGTGTCCAGGTGTGATCTAATGCCGATCCCCTTCCGGCGTCTCCCGGGTCTCGTTGACATCATTTTGCTCATAGTGAGACTGGTGCTGCCTGTGGCTCGCGGCGGGCGAGCCTTTCTTGTCGCGAACAAGAAATGAGTAGACCGCCGGCAGCACGAACAGCGTGGCGGGTTCTCCGGCGATCAGGCCCCCCAGGATGGCCCGGGCCAGCGGGGCATTGGCTTCGCTCCCGTGCTCCAGCGCCAGGGCCGTGGGAATCATCGCGAAGAACGCGGCCATCGCGGTCATTGTCACCGGCCGGACCCGCACCGCGGCCGCCTTGCGAATCGCCTCGATCGGCGTCAGCCCCTCGCGCCGCCGCAGCGACTGCGCGTAGTCGGTCATCAGCACCGTGTTCGAGACACTGATCCCGACGATGAAAATAAACCCCAGCAGCGATTGCACGTTGATGGCGCTGCCGGTGATGTACAACATCGGCAGGATACCGACCAGAGAGAGGGGGACGACGCACATGTTGGTCATGGGGACGACGAACGAACGGACCAGCCCGACCATCAAAAAGTAAATCAGCAGCGAGGCCAGAATCAGCCCGAATCCGAGGTTCGAGAATGCCTCACGCATTTTCGAGTACTCTCCGCTGAGCACGATCTTCGAGCCATCGAGCGTTTTTTTACCATCCCCGTTCGAGTCCGGATCATACGGCGTCCACGCCCCTTCCGCGTCAGGGACGCCATAACCATTGAGCAGGTTCATGACGTCGTCCGAAATGTGCCCCAGGTCGCGGCCTTCGACCCCCATCGACAGGTCGATCGTCGATTGCAGGTTCACGTGTTTGATGTCGGCGGGAATCTGCTCGCGGGTAATGGTCGCCAGATCGCCGAGCGTAATCGGTTCCGCCTGCTCGCTGCCCGTAATCGGAATATTCCTCAGATCGGCGGGAGAACTGAAGTTCTGCTCGGGGTACTGCACGCCGACGTAGTACTGATTCTTGGACTTCGGATCGATCCAGAAATTTGTCTTCCGGAAGGTAATGCTCGAGTTGGTGGCGGCGACGACGTTGTGCATTACGTCGGCCTGCGTCAACCCCACCCGCGACGCCTTGTCGCGGTCGACGTTGATGCGGTAGGCCGGTGCGTCCATCCGTTGCATGACCCGGGCATCGACCACCCCCGGGATCTCGCGCACCTGATCGCGAATCTGCTTCCCAAGACGGAAGAGCTTGTCCTGGTTTTTGCCCGTCAACTGGATGTTGATCGGCGTCGATTTCCCTTCGTTGAGCGCCGCCCGCACCATCCCGCCGGCGTCAAAGGCGAAATCGAGCTGCCCAAACTGCCTGTCCGCCGACAGTCCCTGCCGCATTTTTTCGACGTAGTGCTGCGCCGTGTGGCTGCGGTGCTCGCCGAGCTGCACCTTGATGACGGCATCCATCGGACCGGCGTTGGGCGTGTAGGCCGCCGACCAGTCGGGCGTCACCCCCAGTTCCGAGATGAACAACTCCAGATCGTGCTCGGGAATCGTTTCGCGGATGAAGTCTTCGACCCGGGAAACCAGGTTTTCAGTCGAAATCCCCTCGGCACTGGCGGGGCGATCGATCCGCATCCCCGTCGGACCGCGTACGTACATCTCAAACGCGCCGGCGTCGACTTCGGGGAAGAAATCCCGTCGCAGGATCGGGTACATCGCCGCCAGCACAGTTCCCAGCAGGGCGAAGCTCACCACGATCGTCTTCACCCGGTTCCGCAAGAAGACATCCAGCAGCCGCACGTACCCCGCGATCCCCCGGTCAATGATCGCTTCCCAGCGCGCGAAC
>JBLMWR010000677.1:0-5687 GCA_050257335.1 Deltaproteobacteria bacterium
GTACCACGAGACGGCCGAGTCGCGCTCCCGCGAGGCCCCCTGGCGCGACCGCAAGATCCACGTCGCGGTCAAGATCACTCCCACGCAGGCGATCTATACCGTCCGCGACGAAGGCGCGGGCTTCGACCCGGCCTCGCTTCCGGACCCCACCGACCCGTCGAACCTCGACCGCCCCTGCGGCCGGGGCATGCTCCTCATGCGGACCTTCATGGACAACGTGATCTACAACGACCGCGGAAACGAAGTCACGCTCTTCAAGGAGCGAGAGAGCGAGCCCGACGAGATCGAAGTGGGGTGAAGTGGTCCGCCGAGTACTCCATCGCAAGAAGACAAGGAGACGGGGAGGCAAGGAGAGGGGGAGAGAGGGAGATAACAGAAGAAATCCCCGCGCGAATGGCCGCACCACCTCTCCCCCCCCATAGCAAGGGGGGCTCGGGGGGCCGCCTGCAACCCGCATTTGCGCGATCGCAAATCGCGCGCCGTCGCGCGCGAACTTTTTGGGAAATTCCGTTTACTTGACGCCGATCCGAATGATCCACGGCCCGTTCTGACCCGTTTCATCGTCGGGCCGGTTTCAATTGCAAAGGACGATGAAATGGTTGTCTCGGCGCGACGCACGACAGGGTCGATTCGCCATGGGCTGTTATCGGCCCTGGTTCCCCTCTGGCTCGCAGCGGTCCACGGTTGTGGTGCGCAATTCCCCGCAGCGCCGGTGGCGGCAAACAAGGAGCCGGAGGGGTGCCGCGTGAGCGGACGCATTGTCAGCACCGCCTGGCGGGACCTGGAGGGCCGGATTGAACGCGCCATCGTCTCTGCTTGGACTCTGCCCGAATCGCAGCAGGTGGCGGACGTCTCCGGCGAGGGCGAAGGCTTCGAGATCCGCTTGCCGCCCGGAAGATACCGGCTCGTCTGCAGCGCAGTCGGGACGCGCGGCGCCACGTTTGAGGTGTTGACTCGGGAAATCACCGTCGCCGAGGGGCAGGCGAATGTCGAGGTGGGCCAGGTCGATCTGCCGATCAGCAAGACGACCGGCCTGTATGGTCAGCCTGCGCCGGAGCTCGACGGAATCGTCGCCTGGCACGACACGCCCCCCCTCGCGCTCAAGGACCTCAAAGGAAAGGTCGTCGTGTTGGACTTTTTCGGCTATTACTGCTCGATCTGCCATGCCCACAAGCCGGACCTGGTGAAGCTGCGCGATAAGTACAAAGGCCAGGGCCTGGTCGTACTGGCCGTCCACGACGCCAGCCTGAAGACGCTCCAGGAGATGAACGAGAAAATGGGACCGGTGCTGCGGCGCGTCTTCGACGGAGACCCTCCCAAATTGCCCATGGCGCTGGACGGCCACGGCGAACAGAGCGTGTTCCATGCCTACGGCATCCAGGCTGTCCCCGCCGTCATTCTGATCGATCAGCAGGGCCGGGTCGTTCGCCGCTACCACCACGCCGGGAAACCGGAACTGGAAGCTGACGTGCGGATGCTGCTGAGCGCCCCCTCCAAAATCACTTTGTAGAGGAGCGGCTGATGAGGCTCTATCGCCCGGCCGAGGTGCCGGAGGACGAGCAGGGATTGTTGTGCCGCCAGTCGCGGCGGGCGGGCGTCGTACGGTTGATCATCTGGTGCGGCGTGCTGGCCATTCCCGTGGTTTCCGGCTGGAACCTCGACAAACCTTGGCTGCTTTGGATGTTCGTCGCCCTGGCCGCCGTCGTGATCCCGATGGCGGTGCTGGAGTTGGCGGCGATATATCGCGCGACAAACTGGCTGCTGCGAATCGGCCGCGACGGCGTGTGGATCAACCTGCGCTCGTACAAGGACCGGGACATCGGCGATGCCCCCTCGGTCGTGCGGCTCGACTACGGGGAGATCGCCTGTGTCGGACGGTACACCGAGTCGTATACCACACCCAGTCAACCGTCCAGCGATGCGTCCACGGTGTGGCGGGACGAGTTCCTCGAGATCGAATTGACTCACGACCAGACCGAGGAATTGAGAGCCGCGCTGAACGATCTGCACTTCCCGCCGGCGGCCCAACCGCCATCTGGGCACGTGCGGGTCCGTGGCCGCGTTTCTCCGGTTTGGTTCGTGAATCCGTCCCTGCTCCGCATCGGTTGGGTCAGCGGCCACGGCCACGCCGTTTTGCCGCGTTTGGCCCAGGCGCTCTCCCGACTCGAAACCTATGTGCGCGTGGCCCCACCAACGCGAAGAGAGCGTCCGAACTGGCGCAAGCTGACCCCGGAGGACGCGACCGACCTGGCCCGCGAGCTCATTCACGTGCACGGCGACACGTTTGCCGCCGCCGACCTCCTGTCCCGCGCCTGCGGAATTACCTACGGCGAGGCCGGCGCGCAGGTCCAGCAGTTCGAGGAGGAAGGGATCGTCTAGACCAATACCGCCCCCGATAACACGCCGAGGATTCGATGAACGATACTCTATTCACTCTGGTGAGTCGCGGACTGTTGACTTGTGGACTGTCATTCGTGATTGGCTGTGGCGGGAAAGACGCCGCTCAGAATCCGAAGCCGATACAGGAAGCGCAGGCTCAATCGCAACCCGCGCCGCCGGTCAAGGCAGAACCCGTCGAAAAACTGAAAGAACCAAAGACGGTAAACCTCATTCAGGCGGCCAGTCTGGGGAATGTCAATGATGTGAAGTTCTATCTGCGAAGCGATCCCGAGGCGCTCGGTCGGCCCAATGAGATTGGCTTGTTTCCGATCCATCTCGCGGCGAGCAGGGGGCACGGAAAGGTGCTTCAAATCCTGCTGCAGGCCGGGGCGGATGTCAATGCGCCGAATACGAAGGTACAGGCCACGCCGCTGCAATACGCGGCGACCGGCGGGTTTGTCGATGCGGCGCGGGTTCTGCTCGACGCCAAGGCCAACGTGGATGCCACGGACAGTTTTGGCCGCACGCCCCTGATGTGGGCCGCCACGAATGGTCACGCGTCGCTCGTCAAGCTGCTCCTGGAGCGCGGCGCCGACGCGAACCAGGAAACGCCCACCGGATGGACCGCCCTCAAATACGCCGAACAGGGAAAGCACGCGGAGGTCGTCGAACTCCTCAGCAAACAGGCCCCAACGAGTCGCCAGGCAGGCCAATAACCGGAAATGACCGGGTGACAGTCAGACACGGTACGAAGTCCGATGACCGAGGATTCTCACATGACGTGTCGTTTTGCGGTCCCGGTTGTCGCCCTGGCGGGCGTTTCGTTGGGCGCGTTCAGCTACGGCGGGGGTGCAGATGAGCCCAAAGATCCCGCGGCTGACCGTGTTAAGGTCGTTCGGGCGACCTACGAGAAGCTGCCCCCCACGATCCTCGGGATCGAGGAGCCGATCCGGGTGACACAGTGTGTGCACCAGAGGGTTCCCGTGGTCATCAATCTGATTATCACCGATGCCGACGGGACCAATCACCACTTCAGTTGGTGGCTCGACAAGGGAAGGTTCTTGAACGCTGAATACGACCGCATCGACTGGGTCCCATACAAAGGCCTCAGCTCGATCGGAGAAAAGAAGTTCCGCTTGCCCGTTCGCGGCCCCGAGGAGGACGCCCTGTACGGGGTGCTGTTACGCTGGTCTGCGACCAAAGAAACAGCAAAGGATATCTCGCCCTTCGACAGGCAAATGCTGGAGGAGGTGAACAGACTTCTGGAAAATCTCGACGAGCGATTCGCGGGCGAGAAGCCCGTGCTCCAAAAGTGAGTCTGGAGGAGGTGAAGCTTTGAACCAGCCGTCGCGCCAGCCGTCGGCGATGCCGGTTTCTCGCAGTTTCAAGGCTCTCGGCGCGGCGACTGCTGGCGAGCCGGGTCGTTCGTTGCGCAGTGCGCGTCGGTCACATCGACCGACGCATGGAAGGTGCTCGGGCGGACGAAATCAGAAACCGTTCGATTTGCGCGACGCTGCGTGCCGGTCTGTCCTCTTCCACGGAGGCGGTAAGCGATCGTTCCAATTTGGCGTCGCGGAAAGGCAAACCGCAAAATAGTGCAGCCAGTTGCAGGTAAGCCTCGTGCACCAGCGCCGTCGCCGGCAGCGTCTGCCCCGGCTGCTGGGCTGTGACTGTGAAACCCCTTTGGGTATTTCTCAAGACCAGCGGCGGGATCGGACGACTGAGGGCCCTTACGACAGCCTGCATGGGCCGGCGTTCGGCGCTATGCCAGGATCTCTTCGATCACTTCGCCATAGACGTCGGTGAGGCGAATGTCGCGGCCGCTGAAGCGGTAGGTGAGGCGCTTGTGGTCGATCCCCAGGAGATGCAGGATCGTGGCGTGCAGGTCGTGCATCTGCAGCTTGTTCTCGACGGCGTAGTAGCCATAGTCGTCGGTGGCCCCGTAAACCGTTCCGCCGCGGATGCCGCCGCCGGCCAGCCAGATCGTGAAGCCGAACGGGTTGTGGTCGCGGCCATTGCTCCCCTGGGCCATGGGGGTGCGTCCGAATTCGCCGGCCCAGACGACGAGCGTCTCCTCCAGCAGGCCGCGCGACTTGAGGTCCTTGAGCAGCCCGGCGATCGGTTTATCGACGGCCCGGGCGTTGGCCGCATGACCGGCTTCGAGGTTCGAGTGCTGATCCCAGCGGTCGTGCCCCAGGTTCTGGCACAAAAGCTCGACAAACCGCACGCCGCGTTCCACCATCCGCCGGGCGAGCAGACACTGCCGTCCGAAAACTTCGGTCGCCGCCTCGCCGATGCCGTACAGCTCCGTCGTCGATTTCGTCTCACCGGCGAGGTTGACGAGATCAGGGACGGCAGTCTGCATGCGGAAGGCCAGCTCGTAATTGCCGATCGCCGACTCGAGCGTGTCCACCTTCCCGATCCGTCCCAGCACCCCCGCGTCGAGCTTGCGAATGAGAGCCAGCTTATTCTGCTGCAGGCGGTCGGTCGGTTCGGCGCGGCGGATGTCGGCCACCGGGGCCTCGCCTCCGCCGAACAGCGACCCCTGAAACGACGCCGGCAAAAACCCGCTGTTGAAGCAATCGAGCCCGCCGGGGGGAATCATGCCGCTGTTGAGAACGACGAAACCCGGCAGGTTCCGGCACTCGCTTCCCAGGCCGTACGTCACCCACGCTCCAACGCTGGGGCGGCCCTGGATTCCCGATCCGGAATGGATGAAATAATTGGCGTTGGTGTGCTCCGAGAATTCGGACGTCATCGAGCGGACGATCGCCAGGTCGTCGACGCACTGCGCGACGTGTGGAAACAGGTCGCTTACGGGGATGCCGCTCTGGCCGTACTGCCGAAACTTCCACGGCGCCTTCAGCACGTTCCCCACGTCGTCGAACTGCGTCGGGGGAACCTTCATCTTGATCTTCTGACCATGCTCCCGGTCGAGTCGCGGCTTGGGGTCGAACGTGTCGACCTGCGACGGCCCTCCATCCATGAACAGAAAGATGACGTTTCTGGCCCGGGCGACCTGGTGCGTCGGTCGGGGAAAGAGAGGATCGCCGGGGATTTCTGCGGCGTGCTTCAAGGCTTCGCCAAACGCCCGGTCGGCCAGAAGCGCCGAGAGGGCCACCGCTCCGAAGCCGTTGGCGGCCTGAACGAGCATTTCGCGGCGATTGATCGGCGACGGCAGGTAATGCTGGCAGTGCATGGAATGGATCGTACCATGCCGTGGGGCAGGTTTTCCAACCTGCCTGCCAGCCAATTCTGAGAGCACCAGCACCCCGAATGGGGTGCAAGCCAATAGCCGGGGGTTGAGT
>JBLMWR010000678.1:0-3148 GCA_050257335.1 Deltaproteobacteria bacterium
CAGCAGGCCCGCGAAGCGGCCCGCCGCACGCAGTGCCAGAGCAACCTGAAACAGCTTGGCCTGGCGATCCACAATTTCTACGACGCCCGGCAGAAACTTCCTTCGGCCCTGCGGCCCCTGACAAACGCATCGTCCTCGCCCAGACTGGGCATGCTCACGCAGCTCCTGCCGTACCTCGAAGGGGATGACATCTGGCAAAAGTATGATCCGGCGCAGAGCTGGACCAAAGCGCCGAACCTGGTTTTGGGAGCCAATCCGCTGAAATTTACGATCTGCCCCTCGAGCCCCGAGGATCCGCTCCGGCTTGATGTCGATCCTGCCACGAACAACGCGCTCGGGCTCGTCGCCGTTTCGGACTATGCCGGTTCCAACGGGCTCGATCCCACGCTGGTCTCGCTGCTGCAGGGCGCCGGCTATTACACCGGTATTTCCACGGATAACATGACCGGCTATTACGGCGGTTCCGTCTGGCCCACTTCCGTCAAAGGGCTTCTGTGCCAGAACACGCAGCACACTTTCCAGCAGATTCAGGACGGACTGTCGAATACGCTGGCCATCGTGGAGTCTGCGGCGCGGCCGTACGTCTATCAGGGCCGGATCTCACTCGGGACGGCTACGAACGTGCATGGCGTCAACGGCGGTGGCTGGCCCCGCGCCGCCACCGACTTCACGTTCGCCGCTTCGAGCAAGGACGGCACGACCGTCCCCCCCACGACGCTCACCGGCGCCGTGGCGGTCAACGGCACGAACGGCGCCGACGTGCTGGCAAACTATAACACCACTTCGGGTGCTCCCTACTGGGGCGTGTACGGGACCGGCCAGCCGTATGCGTTCCACGCCAGCGGCGTGAATGCCGTGTTCGGCGACGGACGCGTGCAATTGATCAGTTCAAGCGTGAGCATTCCGGTTTTCGCTGCGCTCGTCACTGCCGCCGGTTCCGGAATCGAGGCGAGCTCGCGCGGCCAGTATTGATCCGGTTTGCGAATGAGGCACTCCCGGAGTCGTGGACGCGCGACTCCGGGAGGTTCTTGGAGAAGATATGCGAGCGGACTGGCGGATCATGTTCCCTCCCTCCTGCCACTGTTTGGAGAGTGCTTCCCAATGAGTGCTGGACATCGGCGGATTCTTCCCGGGTTTCGCCTGAGCCTGAGTTTTACGCTGCTGTATCTGACCGTGCTGGTCCTGATTCCGCTCGCGGCCTGCTGCGAGAAAGCCTCGTCGTTGTCGTGGGCGAGTTTCCAGGCGGCGGTCTGGACCGATCGGGCGAAGGCGGCGTATCTGTTGACTTTCGGCGTGTCGATTGCCGCCGCGGTGATCGACACGGCGTTAGGCCTGTTGCTCGCCTGGGTCCTCGTGCGCTATGAGTTTCCGCTTAAATCTTGGTTCGATTCACTCATCGACCTGCCGTTCGCACTGCCCACGGCGGTGGCGGGACTGGTGTATTCAAGCCTGTACGTTCAGAAGGGATGGCTGGGGCGGTTCCTGGTCCCCCTCGGAATTCACGGAGCCTATTCGCGGCTTGCGATCGCGCTGGTTCTGACGTTCGTCGGCCTGCCGTTCGTCGTCCGCACAGTGCAACCGGTTCTGGAAAGCCTCGACGAAGAACTGGAAGAGGCGGCGGCGTGTCTGGGGGCGAGCCGCTGGCAGACCTTCAGGTGGGTCCTTTTTCCCCCGCTCGTCCCGGCACTTCTGACCGGCTTCGCCCTGACGGTCGCCCGCGGGCTGGGGGAATACGGCTCTGTCGTCTTCGTCTCCGGAAACATGCCTTTCAAGACCGAGATCGCCCCCGTGCTGATCGTGCAACGGCTGGAAGAGTTTGCGTATGCCGAGGCGACCGCGATCGCCGTCGTCCTGCTGGTCAGTTCATTTGTCTTGTTGAGCATCATCAATTTGCTCGAGCGGCGGAGCCGGCGTCATGCAGGTTGAAAAACAATGGTTGAAGTCGCAGAATTTGCAGCGCCGCGCGCAGCAGGACCCGGCGCTGCTTCGCTGGACTCTGATCGTCACCGCCGCCGCCGTTATGGTCGTGCTCGTGCTCGTGCCCGTTGCGGCCGTCTTCGTCCAGGCGCTGGCGGGGGGACTGTCCGGTTACTGGAGCAACCTGACAGCGGACTCCGACACGCGCCACGCGATTATGCTCACGCTGCTCGTGGCGCCGTTGGCGGTCGCGGCGAACGTCGTGTTCGGTGTCGCGGCCGCGTGGTCCGTCACCCGGTTCCGGTTTCCGGGCCGCACGCTGTTGACGACGCTGATCGATCTGCCTTTCGCGGTCTCGCCGGTCGTCGCCGGCCTGATGTTCGTGTTGCTGTTCGGCCGATCGGGGTATTTCGGACCGTGGCTGCAGGCGCATGGACTGAAAGTCATCTTCGCCTGGCCGGGACTGGTTCTGGCGACGGCGTTCGTCACGGTGCCGTTCGTGGCCCGCGAGCTGATCCCGGTGATGGAGGCGATCGGATCTGACGAAGAAATCGCGGCGGTGACCCTGGGGGCTTCGGGCTGGCAGATGTTCTGGCGCGTCACGGTCCCGAACATCAAATGGGGGCTGCTGTATGGCGTAATTCTGTGCAACGCCCGCGCCATGGGGGAATTCGGCGCAGTCTACGTCGTCTCGGGACACATCGCCGGGGAGACCGACACGATGCCGCTCCGCGTCGAGAAACTGTTTCAGGAATACAACAACACCGGCTCGTTCGCCGTCGCCTCGCTGCTGACATTGACGGCGCTCGCCACACTGCTTGCGAAAACGATTCTTGCGCGCTGGATCGCCGGGCAATTTTCCTCCAAACCGGCGGACACGGCCGCCGAGGATGGATCAACATGAGCATCAGCATTCGCCATGTCACAAAGCGTTTTGGCGGGTTCACGGCGCTCGACGACGTCAGTCTCGAAGTTCCGCAAGGGGGCCTTTTGGCGCTCTTGGGCCCCTCGGGATCGGGGAAGACGACGCTGCTGCGAATCATCGCCGGGGTCGAGGTCGCCGATGCGGGCACGATCCTCGCCCAGGACGAGAACGTGACGCACCTGGCCCCCCGCGACCGCGACGTCGGTTTCGTGTTCCAGCACTACGCGCTCTTCCGGCACATGACCGTTTTCGAGAACGTCGCCTTCGGCATGTGCGTCCGCGGCGCCCGCGAGCCGGAAATTCGGC
>JBLMWR010000679.1:0-5713 GCA_050257335.1 Deltaproteobacteria bacterium
CGCGGTTTGAAATGCGGGGGCTTCGCGGCCAGCGGATTATTGAGCGATTCGCTGGCGGCAGCCCGCGTGCACAGGTCGGCCAGCGCCACCAGGCCAATGCCGCACGAGGCGGTCTTCAGCATCTCGCGGCGGGACATGAATCCGTTGAGGAGATTGTTCAGCATGATCTGGCTCCGGTGATGTGAACGCCGCTGGACGTGATTTCGAAAAGTTGACCTCAATACACGTATCGAAACTCTCCCGAAGCAAACAGCGTCTGGCAGAAGCTGGCCCACGCCGCCAGGTGCGAATTTCCCTTGTTTCCGGCCTCTTCCAGCGATTTGCGGTAGTCGCCCAGATAGCGGGCGACCTCCGCCTTTTCACGTTCGGTCGGCAGGCGCCCCAGGGCGAGCCGGTAAGCCAGATCGACATGCGCCGCGGGGCCCGCGCCTTTCTGTGCCAGAACGCGCTTCGCCAGCATTTCCGACTGCTTCATGGCAAAACTGCTGTTCATCAGGAACAGGGCCTGCGTCGGAACGGTCGTCACGTCGCGCTTCCCCATGATCAGGCTCGGGTCCGCCGCGTCGAACACCTGCAGCATTTCCGGGACGTTGCCGCGCACCAGCGGCAGGTAGACGCTGCGGACGCTGGTGGGCTTGCGGACCTCGCCCAGACCTTTGCCTCCCTTGAGCTGGGCGTTGGGCAGTTGCATCACGGGCGAGCCTTCGGGACGCTCGAGGTCGAGCTCGCCGCTGGCGGCCAGCATGGCGTCGCGGATTTCTTCGGCATCGAGCCGCCGCCGCTCCATCCGCCACAGATACCGGTTCGACGGATCGACGGCGTAGTTGTCGGAATTGTGCTCGCTGCTCATCTGGTAGACGCGGGTGAGGACGATCGAGCGGACGAGCGTCTTGACCGACCATTTGTCATCCATGAATTGCAGCGCGAGATGGTCGAGCAGTTCCGGATGGGTCGGCTCATCCCCCAGCGCCCCGAAATTGTCGGTGGAGGGGACGATCGCCTGCCCGAACAGGTGCCCCCAGACGCGGTTGACCATGACCCGCGCGGTCAGCGGATTGTTCTTGCTGGCGATCCAGTGCGCCAGTTCCAGCCGCCCGCTGTGGTTGGGGCTGACGTGATCGGCCGGCAGCGTTTTGAGGACCGTCAGGACGCCGCGGGGGACTTCCGGCCCCTTGTCTTTCAGCTCGCCGCGATTGAGGACCGGCGAGTTCCCTGGCGAACCTTCGCGGACCCCCATCGCCAGATTCGCCGGCGGGGAAGGCATGGCCTCCAGCGCGTCGAACCGGTCCTGCAGTTTCTTCATCTCTTCGCGGACCTGCTTCGGATCGATCCGAGGTCCGGCAGCGACCGCGTCGGCTTTTCCTTTCTTCTTCCCTTTCGGATTCTTGTTCGCCTTTTTCTGCGCCTTGCGCAGGCCGGCAAGCTTCGCTTCGATCTGCGACATTTCTTCCTGCCGCGCCGTCTGCTCTTTGTCCTCGGCCGACGACCCCTTCGCGTGCCGGGCGGCATCGGTCAGAGGCAGCAGGGCCTTGTCGGTGGCGCTTTTGCCGCCGGGCCTCACGCCCGAAAACGTCTCGGTGCTGTGGAAAATCCCCGCCATCGCGTAGTAATCGGTGGTGGGGATCGGGTCATACTTGTGATCGTGGCAGCGCGCGCAGGCCACGGTCATCCCCAGAAAGGCCCGCCCCGTCACGTCGATCTGGTCGTCAACCACGTCGTAATGGAACTGCTCGGGGTTCTTGGTGTTGACCCCCTTGGTGCCGATCGCCAGAAACCCGGTCGCGACCAGCAGAGTGTCGCGCTCGGCGGCATCGTGCGCCGGCAAAAGGTCCCCCGCGAGCTGCTCGACAATGAATTTGTCGTACGGCTTGTCGGCGTTGAACGAGTCGATGACGTAATCCCGGTACCGCCAGGCGTATCGGAAAGGAATGTTTCGTTCTTTGCCCGTCGATTCGCCATAGCGGACCACGTCGAGCCAGTGCCGGCCCCAGCGCTCGCCGAAGCGCGGCGATGAGAGCAGCCGGTCGACGACGCTGGCGAAGGCGTTTGCCGAAGTATCGCTCACGAAGGCGTCGATTTCTTCGGGTGTGGGCGGGAGCCCCGTCAGGTCGAAGGTGACGCGGCGGATGAGGGTGACGCGGTCGGCGTCGGCGGCGGGCTGAAGGCGCTCTTTCTCCCGGCGGGCCTGCACAAAGCGGTCGATGTCGGTCGCCGGCCATGCGCTGTCGCGAACTTTGGGGGGAGCGGCGGCTTTGGGGCGCTGAAAGGCCCAGTATTTTTTCGCCTCCGCCAGATCGATCTTGCTTTTGACGCTGGCCGCCTTGCCCGTCCGCGGATCCGGCGCGCCCATCTCGACCCATTTCACCAGCTCTTCGATCAGCTCGTCCGGCAGCTTTTCCTTTGGGGGCATTTCAAGCCCCATATACTGGACGGCCTCGATCAGCAGGCTCTCATCGGCGTTCCCCGGGACGATCACTTTTCCCGACTGGCCCCCCTTTCGCAATCCCTCGCGGGTGTCGAGAACGAAATTCGCCCTGGCTTTCTGCGGGTCGCCGGAATGGCACTCGTAGCAGTGCCGCACAAGTATCGGGCGAATCTTCTTCTCGAAATATTCCGCTCCCTCTTTGGTCGGCGGAGGATCGACCGGTTTCGGGGCCGCGCCGGCGGTCGCCGCCGCCAGCCCGGCAATCGCCGCCAGAGAGATCAGGGCGTTTCGAGCCGGCGCCATTTGACGATCCTTTCCTCAAAAAGCTCCCTGAAACCGTTGCCTCCCCCAAACCCGCCGGAATCAAGAGAACTCGCCCCGATTCCTTAATCCCTCTTCGAACGTCTTATCTCATAAACCCGCGAAAGGGCGATCCGTATCGCGCGGCGGATAAATTTTCCGAAAGAGACGAAATCGGCAAAGGGGACGTTGAGGGGATAGCTATACAGATGATTACATTCCACAGCACGTAGGGTGGGTCAAGCTCGCGCAAGTCCAAGGTGCGTCGGCGCAAGCCGCGTTCGATACCGGCCACGCGCTGTCAACGCGCGAGGCGGGTTCCTGGCGAGCGAAGACCCACCAACGCTTGGGCTTGCTTGACGCACCCTACCTTCCTGCGAGAAATCCAGGTTGATGTGGTTGAGGCAGATCGCCGATCCGCAGCCAGAGGATTATCCATCTTTCCCGTTCTGCGCCCGTCATCAATTTCAGGATCGCCCATAAATGTCAAAAGAAACCGTGCAATTCGGCGCTGACATTTATGAGATTCCTCGAGGATTGATCCAAAGATTTCAGCCCGCGCCATAAATGTCAAAGGTTCAGGGAGAGCAGATCCAAACTCGGTTTGTCGCGCCTTGTCCCGTCGTCTGCCGCACACTCCGCCAGGGATAAATCCCGGGTCTGAGGTCGTCCGCATTCGCAACGCGGTCCACGAAAGACCTGGTGCTTTGTCAAAGATAATAAAAGTCAGGTTGTAGCCACGCTCGCCAGAGCGTGGGAAAGCATCGAATACAGACTCATCCCCCACGCTCTGGCGAGCGTGGCTACCCGAAAATCAAGGTATGACAAAGGACGAGCCTCGCCTTCAGTCAGAACCAAACCGAATCTGACCCCGGATGACCCGAGCTGATCGCCATGCTCCATCTCTTCATTTTGTCATCGAACTCGCGACTCTGACAATTCCAGATTGCGGATTCCGGGACGGCCGCGAGTCGATTTTCGAGGATATTTTCCAGATTTGGGTTTTTTTTCCAGATTTGGGGCCAACCGGTACGTCCGGCTTGCAACCGGACTGCAATGCGGGCGGGATCGTGCCTGCCGGCGAACCGGCCAGCACGCCGGCTGTCGATCGAGCGGGGGCGTGCCTGCCGGCCGTCGCGCGGGGTGGGTGGCCTGGTTCCGCACTGCGGTCAGGCTGTAAGCCCCAGGTGCTATTCCCCCTTCATTTCCTTCAGCACTTCCGGGGGGGCGACGGCGTATTTGAGGGGTTCCATGGAGTACGAGGCCCGCCCCTGCGAGAGGCTCCGGACGTGCGTCGAATAACCGAACATCGTCGCCAGCGGGACTTCGGCGGCGATCACCTGCAGGTCGCCCCGCTGGTCGGTCCCCACAATCACCGCCCGCCGGGACATGAGGTCCGAGTGGATGTTCCCCAGGAACTCGTCGGGCGTCACGACTTCCAGCTTCATGATCGGTTCCAGCAGCACGACGCCGGCATCGTTGACGCCGCGGTGCACGGCGTCGCTGGCCGCCGCGCGAAAGGCAACCTCCGGATTCTCCAGCTCGCTGGCCTCGATCGCCAGGATCGTGAACTTCACCTGAATCAGCGGGTAGCCGAGCATGCCGGCCCCCTGCGCCGTGTCACGCACCTCCTGCTCGATCAGGGCCAGCATCTCCGCCGACTGGGGGCCGGGTTTCACGTCGTTCCGGACCAGCACGGTGTCGGACTGCGCCGCCGGTTCGAGCCTCAGGTGCACGCGGGCGTATTGCGTGACCCCCGCCGCGTGCCGCGAGAATTCGCCCGCCGCCGACTGCGGCTTCTTGATCGTCTCGCGATAGCTGACGCGCGGACGATGGACGCGGACATTCAGCTTGAAGTCGCGCTCCATGCGGTGCCGGATGACTTCCAGATGCAGCTCCCCCATCCCGCTGATGAGGGTCTGGCCGGTCTCTTCATTGACGGTCGCGCGAAACGTGGGATCCTGCCGGGACAGCATCTGCAGGGTCTCCGCCAGCTTCCGCCGGTCGGCGCTCGATTCGGGCTCAACCGCCATCGAGATCACCGGCTCGGGAAAGACGATGCTCTCCAGCGAGATGGGGTGATTCGCCTCGCACAGCGTGTCGCCCGTCGCCGAATCCTTGATCCCCGTGACCCCGACGATCTCGCCCGCTTCGACCGCGTCGGTTTCGAGCTTCTCGCGGCGATCGGCCTGGATGTGCCAGAGCTGGCTGACCATTTCCTTTTTGCCGAGACGCGGGTTGAGGGGCCGCGAGCGGCTCTTGAGCACGCCCGAATAGACGCGGACGAAACACAGGTCGCCGTGCGGATCGGCCACGATCTTGAAGACCAGCCCGCAGAACGGGTCCTTGGCCGACGGCTTGCGGATTTCGACCGTCTCCTTCCGGGCTTTCGGGTCGATGCCCTGGACGGGCGGGCGGTCGAGGGGGCTCGGAAGATACTCGCCGACGGCATCCAGCAGCGGCTGCACGCCGATGTACTTCAGCGACGAGCCGCACAGCACCGGCTGCAGCACGCGCTGCAGCGTCCCCACGCGCAAGAGGCGCCGAATGTCGGCGGCGGCGATCGGCTGCTCTTCGATATATTTGGCGAACACCGTGTCGTCGAGCATCGCCACCTGCTCGAGCAGCCGGGCGCGCCACTGGCCGGCCGGCTCCCGATAATCTTCGGGAATCTCGGCCACCTCGAATTTCGCCCCCTGCGCGGCCTCGTCGAAATACAGGGCTTTCATCTCGATCAGGTCGATGATCCCGCGAAAAGCGTTTGGATCGGGGGGCGAGCCGGCGCCGATCGGCACGAAGATCGCCACCGGGTTGGCGGCCAGCCGCGACTTGATCTGCAGAAACGTGCGCTCGAAATCGGCCCCGATGCGGTCCATCTTGTTGATGAAACAGATGCGCGGCACGCCGTATTTGTTCGCCTGCCGCCACACCGTCTCGCTCTGCGCCTCGACCCCTTCGCGGGCGCTGAAGACCACGATGCCCCCGTCG
>JBLMWR010000680.1:0-6571 GCA_050257335.1 Deltaproteobacteria bacterium
ATCAGGGCGAGCAGCAATGCGGCAACGGTCATCAATCGCGACATGGAGACATTCCGGGCTTCGTGAAGGGAACGCGAATGGAGGCGAAGCTTCCAGCAATCCGACGATTTGGTCAAGACGAGCTTGAGAATCTGCTTCACCTGCCGGATGAACGGGCAGGAGTCCTTTCCAGAAACATAAGGTATTGACCGCATGTGAGTTGCAGACAGTAAGCCAGGTCTCTTTCACATTGACCCGACGCCCGCAGGGTGGATATACTGCGTCCCCATTGTCGAACCGCCCGGATTCCGCGCGGGGCACGCACTTCTGGTCAAGGATGACCGCGCATGAGCACGCAACGGCTGACAGACGTCATTCCCTTCGATGACTTCGAGCAGTTGCGCGAAGCACGCGACATCATCCGCCTCGAAGCCCAGACGCTTGCCGACCTGTCCCACCGACTCGACGGGGCGTTCTGTGAGGCGATCGGGCTGATCACCGCATGCCGAGGATCGGTCGTCGTCACCGGCATGGGCAAGGCGGGCCTCATCGGCCGCAAGATCGCGGCCACTATGGCATCGACGGGAACGCGGACGCTGTTTCTCCATCCGGCCGAGGCGGTGCATGGCGACGTCGGGTGCGTGCGTGCCGACGACGTCGTGCTGGCGCTTTCCAACAGCGGCGAGACAGAAGAGTTGTGCCGGCTGCTGCCGATCCTGAGTCGCATCGGCGCCCGGCTGATCGCCGTTACAGCCAAAGAAACGAGCACGCTGGGCAGCGCGGCGGACGTCACGATTTTGCTGGGGCACGTTCCCGAAGCCTGCTCGTTCGGTCTGGCTCCCACGACGAGCGCGATGGCGATGCTGGCGGTGGGTGACGCGCTGGCCCTTGTCGCCAGCCGCGCTTTGGGCTTTACCCGGCAGCAGTTCGCCATGTATCACCCGGCGGGGAGCCTGGGGCGCAAGCTGCAGAGCGTGCGGGAAGTGATGCGCAGCGGGGAACAACTGCGGATCGCCCTCGAAACGGCGACGATCCGCGAGGTGTTCGTCAGCATGCGCAAGCCCGGGCGGCGGACGGGGGCGGTGATGCTGGTCGATGCCGACGGATTGCTTTCGGGAGTGTTCACCGACAGCGATCTCGCGCGGCTGCTCGAGAGCCGCCGCGAGAATCAGCTCGACCGGCCGATCGCCGAAGTGATGACAGCCGACCCCAGGCGGGTGGCCTGCGAGGCGCCGCTGGCCGACGCCATTGCCCTGTTGTCGCAGCATCGGATCAGCGAGCTGCCGGTGATCGACGGCGCGGGGCGACCGGTGGGGCTCGTCGACATTACCGACGTTCTGGCGCTGATGCCAGACGAACGAATGGAGTGATCGTGGACCGCCGCACGCTGCTGACCGTCTCGACCGCGGCCTGCCTGTGCGGGATCTACGAGGTCTATGCCCTGGTCGTCAGTCCATTGTTCTCTCCGCGGGCCGACGTTGCCACGGACGGGGGAAAGAACGACCGCGACAAGGTCCCTCCCAAGCCCCCCGAGAACCGCCGGCAGGCCGAGAAGTATCTGAGCGATCAGCCCTGGGCCGGCGATTCCAAGTACCAGTTCCGCACCGACGCCGGATTCTTCTATTTCGACGAGTGGGAGAAAATCGAGCAGACCGGGAAGGTTCGCTTTCAGCCGTTCGCCATGATCTGGCGGCCCAAGGGGAGCGACCCCGGGAGAGAACCGTATACGATCACCAGCGATTCGGCTCTCGTCGAATTCGCCGAAAAGTTCGAGATCACCAACCACCACCCCGGGCGCGTCGTGGGAGGGGCGCTGGAAGGGAAAGTGCGAATCCGCGGGCCAGAGGACCTGGCGATCGACGGCAAGGACTTCAATTTCGCCGAGAAGGCGACGCGCGTGTGGAGCGACCATTCCGTGCGGTTTCAACGGGGGCCGCACACGGGGCGCGGCCTGGGGCTGGAGCTCGACCTGATCCCGGCGCCCGGCGCGCCGGACGACGAGAAGCCGGCCGTTTCGGGCGTGCGGACGGTCCGCCTGCGGAAGGACGTGGAGATGGAGCTCGTTTCGGACTCAAACCCCCCCGCCGGTCGAGGCGAACCTCCCACCGCACACGCCGCCAAACCCGACGCGACGGTCTTTATCAACAGCGACGGGAATTTCGAGTACGACGTGGAAGGGCATGTGGCGACGTTTCGGAAGAACGTGCGCGTCAAGCGGCCGACGGGGGGAGGGGAGTCGGACCGCCTCAATTGTGAGACGCTCACGCTGATATTTGAACCTCCCGAGCCGGCGCCGGGAGAAGCCCCGCCCGCAGCCGCCGCACCTCCGGCGCCTCCGAAGGAAGGCTTTGGCGTCGGGAAAGACCTGGAGTTTCGCCGGCTGCGGGCCGAGGGACAGGGACGGCAGGTGACCGTCGTCTCGCAGCGCAGCCAGATGCAGGCCTGGATGGACGAGCTGACGTATGATGCCCAGGCCCGGGTGATTGTGCTGCGCGACGCGAAGCAGGTACGGCTGGTGCAGCGGAATAACGAGCTCGTGTGCGGCGAGATCACGGCGGTCCTCGACGAAGCGGGCGAGATCGAACGGGCGCTTTGCAAGGGTGCGGGTAAGCTGTTCCGCTTTAAGGAGTCCGCCGAACGACGCGGACCGCGGGAGAAGCGGGCGATTGACGTGGCGGCGTCCTGGCAGAAACAGTTGCAGAAGATTCCCGACACCGAGACGGGGCTCGACCTGATCGAGTTCCAGGGACGGGCAGTGCTCAACCGGCAAGGCAAGGAGTCGCTGCAGGGGGACGTCGTCCGCATCTGGCTCACTCCCAAAGCGCAAAAACCAGGCGGATCGAAACGAAAAGACGGACGCCTCCCGCCGGATGACGACGAATCGATTCAACCCCGACGGATGCTGGCGCTGCGCGACGTGGCCTTCGCCAGCCCGAAGATCACCGGACGGACCGAACGGCTGGAAGTCTGGTTCGACAAGGGGGCGCTTCCCGCCCCCCCGCCGGCCAGCCAGGACGGGGCCGCCGCCCATAGCGTGTTGCGGCCGGGGAGGGGCGCCGACCGACGGCCTGCCGCGGCGGCGCGTCTTCCGCAGAGAACGCTCGCGCGGTCCGGTGCGCCGCCCGAGGGGCGCGGCCGCGAACGAACTGTGGCCGACGGTCACGTAGTCCGCGGCCAGTCGATGGCCGCGGTTGGCGACAACGACTTGCCCGTCGGCAGAGCGAAAGGCGGAGCGGGGGGCGATGCCGACCCCGGGGGGCCAGGCGCGGTCCGCGAACCCGACCTGCCGTTGGCGGTGATGGCTGACGTTATTCGCGTGCGGACCCTCCGCGAACGCGACGACGATGATCCGCAGATTTCGGAGGTCGTTACCGAAGGACATGTGCACGTGACGCAGGAGCACCGGGGGGGAGAAGCGCCGCTGGAGCTGACCGGCGAGCGGCTGCACCTGTGGAATTACTCTGAGTTGAACCAGGTGCTCGACGTTTCGGGCCGGCCGGCCCAGGTGCAGGACCGCGGCATGCAACTGGAGGGGCCCGCGATTCATTTCGACCGCGGCCGGAACGTCGCCCGCATCGACGGGGCCGGAGTGCTGCGGCGGCCGGTCGCCAAAGGCCTCGATGGCAAACCGCTCGGCGCCCCGCAGATGCTCGACGTCTTCTGGGACGAGAAGATGGAGTTCGACGGCGAGGTTGCGAAGTTCTACGACAACGTGCGCACGCAGCTCAACGGCAACGAAATGCGTTGCGAAGAAATGCACGTCACCTTCAACCGCCGGATCTCCTTCTCGGACGACGGCGGTCCCGAATCGCAGAAGGCCGACATCCGCCTCGTCGTCTGCCGCGACGGCGTCGAGCTGAAGAGCCATGAATATCAGGAAAACCGGCTGGTGGAGGTGCGGCTGGCGAAGGGCTTCGAATTCGCCATCGACGAGGCGACCGGGAAGGTCACCGCGCGGGGGCCGGGGACGCTTGTCTTCTGGCGGCGCGGGAACGGCAAGCGGGCCGGGCTCGAGCCGGCCGCGGCTGCACGCGCCAACCGACCGCTGGCCGCCGAGGCCGCGGAATGGGAATACACGCGCATCGACTTCAAGGGCAAGATGCTGGGGAATACGAAGGACCGGGTGACGACGTTCCGCGACCGGGTCGCCGTCGTATACGGACCTGTCCCGAATTTGACGCTGAACATCGACGACGACCATCGCCCCATCGACGAAGACAGTCTTCCCAGGGACGGCGGATGGATGCGCTGCAATGCGCTGCAGCTCACCCAGCATTCCGAGACGAAGAAGCAGAAAGCCTATATCGAGATGCAGGCCACCGGCAATGCCGAGCTCGAAGGCCGCTCGTTTCATGCGATGGCGCACAGCGTCACCTACGACGAGTCGAAGGGGCTGTACATCCTGACCGGAGACGGGAAGCGGAATGCCCAGATCTGGCGCGAGAGCACGACGGGGGCTGAAAGGAGCTCGCAAGCCGGCCAGCGGATGGAATTCATCCCGGCCCTCAATCAGCTCCGGATCGGCGGCGCCGGCGCCGGCCAGGGCTTCCGCTGATGCTCCATTACGTGTTTAGCGGCGAGGCGCAGCCGGGCCTCTTAATCAGAGCGCCTGCACTTGCCATCTACGGCGCCACGCCAGGCAGCCTCCGGCTTTCCTGTTCGAGTCCGTTGACGATAAACTGCATCGCCCGCGGCGCCACGTGGTTGAAATAGTCCCAACTGTGTCCGCCGTGCCGCGTCTCGAAGTCGCTCTCGAAGGGGATTCCGGTTGAGTACAGCTTGCTCGCAAGGCGCTCGGTCCCCTCGAACCAGTCGGCATCAGTCGGGTCGCACATCAGCAGTTGGTGGCGGGGCCAGTTGAGAGGGTGCAGCAGCAGCGTGGCGGTGTCCTGCCGGGCAGCCTCGGCGGTGGGATATATCTCATCGAGAGGAAGCCCGCGGCCGTGCCAGATGTGAAAATCGACCGCAGGCGCCAGCGCCGCAACCACCGGAAACTGCTGTGGAAACCGGTACGCCAGCCGCAGCGCCCCCTGGCCCCCCATGTTCACACCCAGGAGTGCGATGCCCGGCGGCGCGGCGGCGCAATTCGCTTCCATCCACGGAACCACAGATTGACGGAGATATTCGACGGGCGTGGTGCGCGAATCGAATTCGCGGCAGACCCGGTCTCCCCACCACGACCGTTTCCCGTGAGGGCAGACGCACGCCAGCCCATGTCGCTCGAGTTGCGCGGTGTAGACCGCGTTGTCCTTGAGCGTCACGAGCGCATGGCCGTGCAGAAACAGGACCGCGAAATTTGCCGGCGCGCGTCTGCCCGGGAAGAGCACGTCCGCCGGTTTACCGGCGATGTCAATTTTCCGCCACTCACCCATAACGACCCCGGTAAACAATGTTCCGCCGCGCGTCGCCGCTGAACGGGGTCAACGTGCAATTCGTTCAACGTTCCGTTTTCCTGGTTCCCGAGCTCTGCCTGGGAACCCGCCGTTCAAAGCTCCGCTTCGAACGGACGAACCGCATTGCATGTTGCGGGCTGTACCCGCGATTGCGCGAAGCGAAGCTTCGACAATTTTCGTCCCCAGGCGGAGCTTGGGGATGAGATGAAAGCTTCGTCATTGTCCTGGCGTCAATTGCCGGTCGAAGAACGCAAACAGCGCCGCCTCGGCCTTCGCCGCGTCTTCGCCCTTGAATCCGTGACCGGCGCCCGGCAGCGTCAAAAGTTCGGCCTCGACGTCGGCGGCTTTCAATCTGTCGATCAGCCACACCGCCTGCTCGTGGGCGACATACTTGTCTTCAGTCCCGTGGATGCACAGCGTCGGGGCGGCATTTGGCGTGACCCAGTACAAAGGGCTGGAAACGATGTGCCGGTGCCGCGCGGTTTCCAGGTTGCCTCCCAGAAAGAGGGGGAGCACTTCGGCGGCATCGACGCTTTTGCCGTACGATTTCGTGAAATCACTTGGTCCGTAAACGTTGACGACGCAGGCGACGGCGCTCGACTGATCAGGGTATCCGCCGTCCCCTTCGAACATGGCGACGCCGGAGGTCACCCCCAGAAACTGCGCCAGATGGCCGCCAGCCGAACCCCCCGTTGTGCCGATGCGGTGCGGGTCGACTTTGTAGTCCTTCGCACGCGCCCGCAGCCAGCGCACGGCGGCCTTGGTGTCGTGGACGGCGGCGGGGAACGGGTATTTGGGCGCCAGGCGATAACTAACGGTGACGGCGACGTAGCCGCGCTCGGCCAGCTTCAGGCACAGGCCGTTGTAGCCGTCGCGGTGCCCGGCGCGAAACCCGCCTCCATGAATGCAGACGATGGCGGGGAACGATCCCTCACCCGTCTTGGGCCGCGCGATGTTCACCTGCAAATGCTGATCGTCGGGATTGGAATACTCAATTCCCTTTTCGAAGATAACGCCGTCAGGAATCTTGAGGTCCTGGGCGATGGCGCGCGGGACCGGGACGATGGAAGCGGCGGCAATGAAGACCACGATGAACCGATGGGAAGGAGAGCGCATCTGGGCTGGTCCTTGGAGGGAACGATTGGGAGCGTTTGATGACGACGCAGGGCAGGGTACTCGATTCGGGATGGAATGAAAAC
>JBLMWR010000681.1:0-3766 GCA_050257335.1 Deltaproteobacteria bacterium
CCGCGACAGACATGCCGCCAGTCTAACCCCGCTGGTTGTCAGGTTGAATCCCACATCTACGGCGTGTCGGGGGAGACGGTGACTGTGGGTCAAGGGCCCGCTTGTCGCTTCTGCTTGTTTCGCCACCACGGCTGATCACTGTCGGCAATTGGTCGCCTATCGATCACCAGCCCGGGCAACGCGCGCTGCAATTCCGCAATCCCGTCGTCGGTGACGCGTGAGCCGTGTACATGCAGGTGCTTCAGGCCCTTCAGCGGCCTCAGGTGGAGCAGACCCGCGTCAGTGGCTCTTGTTCCATCGAGCCAAATTTCTTCGACTTCCGGAATTGGAATGCTCAGAAACGAATCAATATCCACCTCCGGGTTGATTGCGCGAAAATCAACGCTGTCGATCCGGTTTAGGCCGTCCCCTAGGCGCCATCCAACGACATGGGGCAGCCAGGCTGGACCGATCGTGTGAAATCCAACCGTGCCGCCGTAATCGACAATCAGACCAACTCTTCGAAAATCGGCGGCGCGCCGACTCAGGACGATCAGACCGAGCGACAATACTGCCGCTATCCCCAAAACGGAGACCGCGGCGGCCACAACCCAACGTCGTCGCCAGACGATCACTTGACGCGGGTCGCGCGGAGGGAGCGGTGCGGGAGCGTCCATCGCGGCAGTCTACCTCTGGCGGCTGTCCGGTTGAATCCCAGTTATTTATTTTATCCGGTCGGCCATTCGAGTGGCCCCTCCCGCCGCATCGCACGACGAAGTAGAATCGCGGTCTGAGCGATACCAATGAATTCGTGCGAGGGCTGTATGCCCACAAGCCGACGAAAACGGATAATCTTGCTGCTCTGCTTCGGCGGAGCAGTTCTGGCAGTAGCTCTACTGGCGCACCGCGCGTCTTCTCTCTTTGGAACCTCCAGCCCTGACCTCGTTGGCCCGATCTATGCGGTTGCGTTCTGTCCGGATGCCACGCATATCGCCACAGCCAATCAGGACGGGACTGTTCGCCTCTGGGATGTGCATGACGGCCATGAAGTACGGCGGTTTGGAAAACAGCATCCAGCCGTCGTGTCCGTCGCCGTTTCGTCGACTGGAAAGCAAGTTGTCGCCACCTGGAACGATTGGATGCGCCGAGAATATGGCTGGATTGTGTGGGATCTGGAGAACGGCCATCAGATGCAGCGAGCCATCGGCCACGAGAAGACTGTGAACGACGTCATCTTTACTCTTGATGACCGGCAAATTCTCACAGCCAGCAGTGATCGAACTTTGCGACTTTGGGACGCCGAGTCCGGCGTGGAACTGTTCCGGTTCCATGGACACGAAGGCGACGTTAATTCGGTTTCCATCTCGCCGGACGGTCGCCAAGCGCTATCCGGTGCCGGGGATTATTGGGGTGGCGTTCTCCACGATCCGACGGTTCGATTGTGGGATCTGGATTCGAAACAGCTTCTACGCTCTTTCGCGGGCCACGAGGGGCAGGTGACGGATGCCGCCTTCTCTCCCGATGAGGAACACGTTGCCTCCTGCAGCTGGGACGGCACCGTGCGGATCTGGGACCTGCGAACAGGAAAAGAAGTCGATCGCCTGGAATGTCCGCCCACCGACGCACACTTGAACTGCCTGGCCTATTCTCCGGACGGCCATTTCATCGTGGCAGGGTCAGGTTTTGCCGACCGCGGTTCGCTGCACTTTTGGAATGCCTCCAGCGGTAGCGACGTGCCGCGATTCGCCGGCCGTTTTTCAGTTGTTCATTCGGTGGCGTTCGCACCGGGGGGAACAACGATCGTGTCCGCACACGGATACCATGGGGTTCGCCCTGATGGCGCGACGGACTTCTTCGGTATGCCACTCGCGACAGCGTTGGACGGGGTAGTCCGGGTGTGGGATGCCGAAGGGGGAAAGGAATTGACGCAGGTTGGCGCCGAAAAGGCGTCTCCATCACGGTAATTGCGCAGGTGCCGAGGAACCCGAGGTGAATGGTCACGGGCCGACTGTGGCTGACGGGTCGATAGCGCTGTAACCGTCAGACATTATTCCACGAGGTCCTGGGCGTCCGCAAGCTCAGTGTCGTCGAGGTGCATGTAGCGTTGCGTCGTGGAGATGTTAGCGTGCCCGAGCAGGCGACGGGCGAACTCGATCCCCTTCTCTCGGCAGATCTTCGTCCCGCACTCGTGACGGGCCAGGTACAGCACCAGATCCCGCGGCAGTCCGGCCAGGTCCCGCAGCCGGGAATACGTCCGGCTGAGATTCGGAACGGTCCATGCTTTTCCGGCCGGGGATAGGAAGACCGGGCCTTCCGTTCGCGTACCGATCGCCTGGTCGAGCAGCTCGCCCAGTTTCCTTCCGATCGGGATTCGCCGAGGCTGCCCCGTTTTGCGGGCCGTCTTGTGCTCTTTCAATGTGATGACGCACTTGGCCCGGTCCACGTCGGCAATCGTCGCTCGGCATAGCTCGCCAGGTCGGGCGCCGCACTGCCGCAGGGCCGAGTAGATCAAGCGGAACGCCGGTGACGCTTGAGCGAGGATCGCTTCCGTCTCGGCGGCGGTTGGCACCCGGTCCCGCCGACCGACCCGCGGTTTCTCCAGATTCCCGAACACAGGCTGGTCGAGGAGTTTGTGTTCGAGAGCGAATTTCTGAAGCCGTTGCAGGGCCACGACGTCGTGATGTCGCGTGCTGTCGGACATGCCGGTCGCCGCCTTGGCGAGGTGTTCGTCAATCTCCAGCGGCGTCAGGGAGGCGATGTCGCGGCCGTTGTACTTCTGGCAGAACCGCCTGAGCCGCGTGCGGTAGAACAGGCATGTCGCCGGCGACCGGTGCCGCGAGCACCAGACGAGGAACGTTTCGATCAAGCCTCCGATCAGCATGGCGGTTGTCCTCGCTCTCGGTGCTGATGCCCGCTGCAATGCGCGGCAAAAGTTGCGATGAATTATTCGCTCTGAGACTGCGCCAATCAAATTCCGTCAGGGGCGGACTGCCAAACGGACAGGACGGGAACCGGACGCCCAGGGACCCGCTCGCGCGACGGGTGGGGGCCGTCCGAAATCCTGCCAGCCAAAGGGGGGCCCCACGGCCCGGGGACTGTTGGGACGGTGGCGCTAGTGCCTCAGCCTTCCGGCCGGCTCGTATCGTTGTCGTGCGACGACCGAGCTACCCTCTCGACATGACCGGTTCCCGACGCCCGCGCTGCAGTGCGATCGTCGCCATCGCCCTGTTCCTGCCTCTGATCTACGTCGCAGCATTCGGCCCGGCGTCCTGGCTGGCGAGCCGCTACACAAATCGCAACGAACTCGTCGACGCGCTCTATTGGCCAATCGGTTGGGCGAAGTATGACGGTTCGGCGTGGATCTCCCGGCCGTTGGCCTGGTACGGCGAGCTGGGAATGCCAGCCGGCACCAGGTGGCACCTGCGAGCGGAATTGGCGCGAGACTTCGAGTCAGGTTCATTCGTGTTGGTCGGCACATGCCCGTTCTGACTGGGATGGCCTGCGGATGGCCTCGCCGGGTTCCCTCCCCGTATGCGGGCTCTGACGCACTCGCAAGAGGCTTTTCCCGATTTTCGGTGCCAGTTGCCAGAAAACGACGCTCTAAACGCCTCGTTGACGCGTCCAAACGTCTCGGGATGATGATCTGATCGTCCGATTGTCAGGAATATTGGGAACAGAATTGACTCGCTCGCGGCGACCCCTTCCCGTCAACTTCCCGGTGCGACTCTCCCCCGTCCGATTCCGGCACCGGCCAATTCCGGCACCGGCCAATTCCGGCACGGGCCAA
>JBLMWR010000682.1:0-2568 GCA_050257335.1 Deltaproteobacteria bacterium
CGAAGCGCTCCTGCTGGCCCTCAGCTACAGCCCCGAAGTCATTTTCTTTCTGACGGACGCCGGCGAACCGGTGCTGTATCCCGGCGATCTGGAAAAGATCAAGAAGCGCAACAACGGCCGGTCGCGGATTTTTTCAATCGAATTCGGGAAGGGAGCCAACCTGAAGACCGACAATTTCCTGAAGAAACTGGCCCGCGAAAACGGCGGCGCGCACGCCTATCGCGACGTGCAGGAGTTTCGGAAGAAGTGATGGGGCGGACCGAACATCCCGGGCTTCCGGCCGCGACGCATGCAACCGACTCAGGAAGGTCGATCAGGAAGGCGCGAATGCAGGAAAGCAGGAATTACATACTGAGGCGGGAGTGGAGTCAGTTCGCTTCCTGCCTTTCCGCGTTCCTGCATTCCTCGATGCTTCCTGGACGGCGATTGCCAACGCGGTCCGTCGGGCGAGACTGCGAAAAGACGCAGACGGACAGGTTGGAAACCTGCCCCACGGCGGTGGTGGCGCTTCTTCTGGCGGCTGCGACCCTGCTGTTTATGACCAGTGCGACACAGGCCCAGGATAAGGTCATCCTGCAGCGGAGCAGTTATTCGGCGCGGGTCACCGTTTCGGGGATCGTCGAGAATTACACCGGAACCGAGATCTCAATTCGCACCGATAATGACGAGCCGCCGAAGATCTTTCCTTCAGCCGACGTCGTCGAGATCCAGACGTCGCAAACCGAATCGCATACGCGCGGGCTGAAGCTGCTCGCCGAGGGAAACGTCGAACAGGCGATCCGCGAGCTGGATGTAGCCGTCAAGAAAGAACCGCGGACGTGGGTCCGCCGCGAAATTCTGGCGGCCCTCGTCCGTGGCGGACTGCGGCGCGGCGACTATTTGGGGGCGGGCATCCGCTTCCTGGCGCTGGTGAAGAGCGACCCGACGACGCGGCAGTTTCGCGTCATTCCCCTGGTTTGGGCCCCTGAGACGATTTCACGGGAAGCGCGCAGCGAAGCCCTGGAGTGGATGCACGGCAAGGCCGAAGTGGCCCGGCTGATCGGTGCCAGCCTCCTGTATGACGACCGCGACGAAGGGAAAGAAGCCCGCCGCGTGCTCAAGGAACTTTCCTCGAGCACCGACGACCGCGTGCGCGTCCTCGCCCAGATGCAGGCACGGCGGGACGAAGCCCTCGCGGGGACTCCCGGGCGGCTGCAGACGGCGCAATGGCAACAGCGAATCGACGACATGCCCGAGGATCTGCGGGCCGGGCCGTATTTCCTCCTGGGCCGGATCTACGCCGCCCGGCACGATTACGAACTTGCCGCCGCGACGCTGTTGTGGCTGCCGCTCGTGGACGATCACGATTTTCGACTGGCGGCCCGAGCGTGCCTCGAAGCCGGCACGGCGCTCGATCGGATCGGACAGCATGCTGAGGCGCGCACGCTGTATCGCGAAGTCACCGTCCGCTTCGCCGGCACCCCCTTCGCCGACGAAGCCGAAGAGCTCCTGAAGCGCGCCGACGGAGATTCAGAGCCGTCCGCGGGCGAGAAGGCGGAATGAAGCAGTGAACCTGCCGGTACAATTGGCGACGCACGAGATCTTGGGCCACCGGGGTGGTCCCCACCTCCTCATCACTGGCGGAGTGCACGGCGATGAGTTCGAGCCGATGGCTGCCATCCGCCGGCTGATAACCGATATCGACGCCGGGGAGCTGCGCGGGCGCGTCACGCTCGTCCCCGTCGTCAACGAGCCGGCCTTCCGCCGCGGCCAGCGCACCGCCGAAGACGGTCTCGATCTGGCGCGAACCTGCCCGGGGCGGCCCGACGGAACCCTCACCGAGACGATCGCCTGGCGGCTCTCGCAGTTCATCCGCTCCGCCGATCTCTACATCGACCTCCATACCGGCGGAACGCGCCTCACTGTGCAGCCGCTCTGCGGTTACATGCTGCATCCGGATGCCGGCGTGCTGGCCCGGCAGCGGCGCATGGCCCACGCCTTCGGCCTGCCCCTCATCTGGGGGACCGACCCGAGTTTCAACGGCCGCTCGCTCTCGATCGCCCGCGACGCCGGCATTCCCGCGATCTATGCCGAGTACCTGGGAGGAGGGCGATTCGATCCCGCCGGCGTCGAGGCGTATGTGCGCGGCTGTCTCAATGTGATGGCCGAGTTTGGCCTTCTGGATGAGAAGCCGGTCTTGCCTGTTCAACCCGCGCTCGTGGTCGAGGACATTCGTCCGGGCGCCGGCCACATGCAGGTCAATCATCCTTCTCCCTGCGAAGGATTCTTTGAGCCCGCCGTGCAGCTCGGCCAGCAGGTGCGAGCAGAGGATGTTTTGGGGTGGGTCACAGATCTTCTGGGACGCCGCGTCGAAGTCATCCGGGCGCGCTATACGGGAATGGTCATCGTCCTGCACACATTTCCGCGGATCGAAGAAGGGGTGAGCGTCGCGGTCGTGATGGAAATGCCCGCATCAGCCGGTACTCCCTGAGCCTCAAAGCAGCAGGCACGTTCGGCGTGCCGCAGCTTCTCTTGGGGATTAACGGACAATTCGGATACTGCCTCGAATGCACGGCATGACATGCGGCG
>JBLMWR010000683.1:0-3035 GCA_050257335.1 Deltaproteobacteria bacterium
CGTGAAGCACGAGGGTTGGCCGCGGAACGCCGTCGATCGCTTCATTCTCGCCCGCCTGCAGCGCGAGGGGCTCGAACCGCGGCCAGAGGCGTCGCGCCCGACCCTCCTCCGCCGCGTCGCGTTCGCTCTGACGGGTCTCCCCCCGACCCTCGCCGAAATCGCCGAATTCGAGGCCGACCGCTCGCCGCAGGCATACGAGAACATGGTCGAGCGGTATCTGCAGTCGCCGCGGTACGGCGAAGAGATGGCGCGGCACTGGCTCGACGTCGCCCGCTACGCCGACACTCACGGCCTGCACCTCGACAACGAACGGTCGATGTGGGCCTATCGCGACTGGGTGATCAGGGCGTTCAACGAGAACAAGCCTTTCGACGAGTTCACGATCGAGCAACTGGCGGGGGACCTGCTCCCCAATCCGACGCGCGAGCAACTGATCGCGACCGGCTTCAACCGCTGCAACGTGACGACCAGCGAAGGGGGTTCGATCGACGCCGAGTTCGTTTATCGCTACGCCGTCGAACGGGCGAGCACGACGGTCGAGTCGTGGATGGGGCTGACCGCGGGATGCGCGGTCTGCCACGACCACAAGTACGACCCGCTGACGATGCGCGAGTTCTACTCGCTCTATGCGTTCTTCAACTCGGCGGCCGATCCGGCGATGGACGGCAACATCAACACCACCAGTCCGTTTTACAAGCTGGCCAATGACGAACAGAAGGGGGCCCTGGCAAAGCTGCAGGCGGCCGAGAGCGAGGCGAAGAAGCTGCTCGAAGAGGCCGCCGGACGGGTGGAATACCGCGATCCGGCCGGGCAAGAGCTCCCGCCCGGCCCGCAGCCGGTCGCCGACCTCTGGCTCGACGACGTCTTCCCCGCCGGGGCGCGGGTCACCTGTTCCTCGAGAAATGCCTCGACTTGGGACACGCTCCCCGAGGTCGAGCCGCCGGTGGGACGCCGCGCCCTGCGACAGGCAAGCGCGTCAAACTATCAGGACAAATTCGAGAATCCGACGCGGCCGCTGATCATCCCCGCGAATGCCGTGCTCTCGGTCTGGCTGCGAGTTGACGGCGACGAGATGCCGCAAGCCCTGATGCTCGAGCTGGGTTCCAGCCAGGGAAACCGCAAATTCACGTGGGGAGACCCGAAGCACTACGGCGGCGCGAAGACCGAGAAGAACTGGCTCGGCGACATCCCCGAACCGCGCCGCTGGACGCGCCTCGAAATTCCGGCGGAAAAGCTCGACCTCCCGCCAGGAGCGGTGGTGACCAGCGTCGCTCTGGCGCAATTCGGCGGGATCGCGTGGTGGGACGGCCTGACGATCGCCGGAGAATCGGCCCCCGCGACCGACCCGCGGTCGTCATTCGCCGTCTGGTGGAAGGACCGCATCGGTAAAGATACTCCCGGGGTGCCGGCCGAACTGGGTGCAGTTCTCAAGGACGGCCCCGACAAAAATCCGTCGGCCGAGCTGCGCGAGAAGCTGCTGCGGTTCTATCTCGCGCATATTGCCCGCCCCGTCGGATCGGAAATCGAGCAGCGGCAGAAAGCCTGGCTCGACGCCTGGTCGCAGCGGGCGGCCTTCGAGGATTCCATCCCCGGCACGTTCATCTTCAAAGAGCTTGACCAGCCGCGCGAGGCGTTCGTGATGCTCCGCGGCCAGTACGACAAGCCCGGCGAGAAAGTCGAGCCCGACGTCCCGGCGGTCTTTCCGCCCCTGCAGAAATCCAATCCGGCGGGGCGCGCCACGCGGCTCGACCTGGCCCGCTGGCTGCTGGCCCCCGAGAACCCCCTGACAGGGCGAGTTACGGTCAATCGCTTCTGGCAGCAGTTTTTCGGGACGGGGTTCGTCAAAACGAGCTACGACTTCGGTTCGCAGGGAGAGCTTCCCAGCCATCCCGAGCTGCTCGACTGGCTCGCCGTCTGGTATCGCGAGAATGGATGGGACACGAAGGCCCTGGTCCGGCTGCTCGTGACCTCGGCGACGTTCCGCCAGGAATCGCGCGTCACCCCCGAGTTGCTGAAACGCGATCCCGACAACCGTCTCTTTGCCCGCGGCCCGCGCTTCCGGCTTGATGCCGAGCAGATCCGCGACAACGCGCTGTTCGTCAGCGGCCTGATGAATTTCCAGACGGGAGGCCGCGGCGTGAAAAGCTACCAGCCCCCCAACATCTGGGAGCCGGTCGGGTATTCCGACAGCAACACGCGTTTCTACCAGCAGGACCACGGCGCGGCGCTGTACCGCCGGAGCATCTACTGCTTTTTGAAGCGGACCGCGCCGCCCCCGTTCATGAGCAATTTCGACGCCCCGAACCGCGAGCAGTTCTGCACGAAACGTGAGCGGAGCAATACGCCGCTGCAGGCTTTGCAGCTCCTCAACGACACGCAGCAGTTCGAAGCGGCCCGCGCCTTCGGCGAACGCATCATGACGGCAGGGGGAAAAACCGCCCCCGAGCGGATCCGGTTCACGTACCGCGTTGTCCTCTCGCGCGACCCGGCGACTGATGAGCTGGCGATCGTCCAGCAGGCCCTCGACCGCTGGCTCGCGCGGTATCATGAAGACGCCGCCGCCGCCCGCAAGGTCGTCACCGTCGGCGAATCGAAGCCCAAACCCGGCCTCTCCGAACCCGAACTGGCCGGGTACACGCTGCTGGCGAATCTGATTTTGAACTTGGATGAGACGGTGACACGGAATTAATCCCTGTCTTGCTCAGCGTGTTTTCTGATAAAATATTTGTTTAGGAGCTTCTTGGTTCTTTGAACCCGCTGCGATGCCGGTACCTCGCCGGTTGGGCCGAGTCACGGGATAACCGTCATTATGGGTCATACACCCGGCCGAGGACACAGGCGCAAATCAGATCCGGCAAGGAAGAAACGCTTTCAGAAGAGAGCCGCAAAGAAGAAATCCGAAGCCCGGAAGATTCATGACGAGGCAGTCAGACGCTGGAGATCGATGACAGAAGAGCAACAAAAGCTTCGTCCCGAGCTCCACCCAGATAACTTCAGACCGTAAGTTGGAATGAGCACATGATCGCACCCGCAAG
>JBLMWR010000684.1:0-3218 GCA_050257335.1 Deltaproteobacteria bacterium
CTGATGGAGATCGTAGCCGGAGATCTGGCTGTAGGGAATGACGATCGGCGCTTTGCGCCCGAAGAACCCCGCGGCCCGGTATTCGAGCGCTTCGGGGAGAAGCCGCAGGCCGTCGGTCCACGTCACGGCCTTCCCGAGCTTGAATTGCGCTGCCATGCGGTCGGCGATTGTCTGGCTGACGGAATCGCGGAGATGGTCGAGCTCGGCGTCGGCGTTTCGCAGGGTCCTGGTGTAAGTCAGCTTCTTCAGCTTGCCGTCCGCCTGCGAGGCAAACGTGACTGTAAAATTCGTTCCGGAGTAGACGCCTTTGACGTACTGTCGGACGGCGGAGTAGGTGAACGTGTCGACGTCGCTGAATTTCAGTTGCTGCGTGCGAAACAGCCATTTGCGCCGCACGCCGTGCTCGTGCACGCGGAATTCGACGCACTGCGTGAGCGGGAAGAACCAGATCGTCGTCAGGATGCCGCCGATTTCGAGTCCCAACCAGATCGCCCTGCGATCGCCCTGGAATACCGCTAGAAACAGCGAGCCCGCCAGGACAATGACCACGGCGATCGGGAGCAGCCAGACCAGCGCCACCAGGCCCGTTCCCGGTTTCCGCTCGAACAGAATCCTGCCCAGTCCGTCATCGGCGCGAGGGCCACCGTCGTCCGGATGCGGGGCGATCCGCTCGCGCAGGAGCCGCAGCAGGACGTGCGTGTTCGCCGAATGAATCGGAATTCGCAGCACCGGATCGTCCTGCCCGTGTTTCCAGACGCACAAATGATCGTCGAAAATCTCGGCGGCGGCCAGTTCTAGGAACCGCACGCTGTGCCCGCTGCGCCGGCCGTGCACCACCAGTTCGTTGGCGTGCAGCGTCCAGCCTTCCCCTTCAAAAGCCTGTCGTGAGTCGAGGGCCGCCGCCGCCCGTTCATACAAATGGTCGAACACTCTCTCGATCAGCGGGGCCAGCGGGTCAGCATCGCCGACCGGAAGGCGGCTGACCATTTTGACCTGCTCCGTGCCGCGTTCCCCTTCGACCCAGACGTCGAACGTCCGCGTCGTCGACCGCAATATGCCGTTCGCGTAGTTCGCCTTGGTCGACAGGCCCGCGCAGATGACCTGTTCGTCGCGGAATTCGCGTACTCCCCGGCGGTCGCGCACCAGAAACCCGCCGGCAGTCAGCTCAATCTGAAACCGGCTGCGGGCGATCTGCATTGCCGCCAGGCACGCGCTGACTGCCGCGACGCATCCTGCCAGCAGCGCTGCCGGCGCGGCGGGCTGCCGTGCGACAAACAGCAGCGTTCCCCCGGCGACGAGGCCAGCCGCCAGAACGACGTGGGCGAGGAACCACATCTCCTTGTAGCTGCGGCCGATCTGGATGGGAGAATGCATACCGTTCGCGGGTTTTCCGGGTGGAATCGACTCCACTCTACAGCGCGCGGCGTTTCCAGCACGCACGGAATATGGGGAGGCCCAGTTTTCGCTTTTTGCGCTCGAAGCTGGTGTGGTAATCCATGTCGTGGACCGCGGGCCGCTCCCGGGGCGGGGGAAGCGCGATGAAGTCGGGGTTTTCGGCGACGAGGGCAGTCATCACCGCAAAATACTCTTCGACGTCGGTCCAGGCGTGCAGCAACCCTTCGGGCTTCAGGATGCGGGCCGCTTGCGCGAGAAACTCGGCGTTGAAGATTCGCCGCTTCTTGTGCCTCCGCTTCCACCACGGATCGGGAAAGTACACGTGCACGGCGACGGCGGAGGCATCCGGCAGGTACTCGGCGACGACGCGGCGGGCGTCGGCCCCCAGAATGCGGACGTTGTCGAGCTTGCGTTTCTGGAGCCGCCGCGCCGCCCGGCGGGCTTCCTTGAAGTCGTATTCGATGCCCAGAAAACTGGTTTCGGGACAAGTCGTTCCCGCGTTCACCAGGAACAGCCCGCGCCCCGAACCGACTTCCACTTCCACCGGCCGGGCTTTGCCGAACAGATCGACCGCATTGAGCGGCGCTGGCGGGATGTCCTGCAAAGTCAGAAAATAAGGCCGCACATCCGGTATACGGGCAGCGGCAGCCTTCCCGCCTGGAACAGCCGGCGTTCCACGGGACTCGTCATTTGCGTCCCGGTTTTCGTCCCGAAGCCAGACCATAGTCTCATTCTTTCGAACCTGCTCGAGTCACTCGGCGGCCGAGCCCTCCGCCCGGGCTCCCAGATTGATCCCCTTGTCGCGGGATATCGGCACGCCGATCATCGCGCCCGTAAAGACCAGTTGGTCCTTGACGAACCCCTGAAAATTGAAGCGGGCTCGGCGATTGGGGCGGATGTCGAGCAGACGGGCCATGAGGATCAGCCGGCAATTCGGGAACACGGGATAGCGAAAGCGGATTTCATCCATCCCTCCGAAGCCCACGAAATCTCCCCCCAGCAGTTTGTACTTGCGGGCGTAGAACCCCGCGAGCTGGGCGGCAGCCTCGCACATGACGACTCCCGGCATCAGCGGGAAACCGGGCATGTGGCCGGGGACCCAGAATTCGTCTTCGGTGATGTCCTTGTAACCGACAAGGCCATGGTTCACGGTGTCCACGTGCACGATCGCCGTCAGTTGCTCCATCTGATTCCGCTGCGGGTTCACGCGGCGGATGGCCTCGATATCGAAGATGGGGCGGCTGAAATCAATCGTGCTGAGATCGTATAGGGGGGGCGCTGGCATGGCTGCGGTTGTCGTTCCTGATCAGTTTGGGTCTATCTTGACTATTTGACGGATTTGCCGGAGGTCGGTCAAGATGCGGTCCGGACGCAGCGAGGGGTCGTTCACCTCGCCGGGCGTGGCCCCCAGGCTGGCGGCATCACCGGCGTAAAGTGCGGTGCACATCCCCAGTTTTTTCGCCGGAGCCAGTTCCTCCTTCAATCGCGGCGCGACGTGCAGGACTTCTCCGGGCGAAATTCCCCGTTTGGCCAGCCGCGCCAGACACGCCTCGAACAGCGTCGCCGCCGGCTGCCGGACGCCGAACTGAAACGACAGGCTGACGCACCCGCGGCTGAACAGTTCGGTGAGCGCTGGAACGGTTCCCTGCGATCGCAGGGCCCGCGCGAGTTGCACGAGCGTGAAGCACTGGCCGTCGCCGACCAGCCCTTGCGCCAGCTTCGCGCTCCGCACGTGCTCGAGTGCCGCGAGCGCATGGGGGGCCGCCCCGGACCCCTGCAGCGCGGCATGAAAAAACCAGGCGACTTTTTCGCTGAATTCCGCG
>JBLMWR010000685.1:0-11310 GCA_050257335.1 Deltaproteobacteria bacterium
GAATTCCTCGCGCGCGAGGCCCACACCGTCGTTGGGGATGAACGACAGCCGGAACGCCTCTTCCGGATTGCCGACGTTCATCATCACCCTGGTCTTCGGGCGCGGCAGGTTTTTCAGGTCAATGCGTTCGACGTCGAAGGGAAGGATGCCGCCGTACACGAACCCGGTTTCCCCTTCGGCGCAAGAAACGGTGACGTTCGTACCGTCTTTGAGAACTTCCGTGCCTCTCTCCGTGCCAACGAGCGCCGGCAGACCCAGCTCACGGCTGACGATGGCGGCGTGGCAGGTGCGTCCGCCCCGGTTGGTCACAATGGCGGCCGCCTTTTTCATGGTCGGTTCCCAGTCGGGGTCGGTTTTATCGGTGACGAGCACCTCGCCTTCGCGGAAGAGCTCCAGATGAGCCGCGGATGGGATGACGCGGACCGGCCCGTGGGCGATCTTCTCGCCGACGCTGCGGCCGCGCACCAGGACCGGGCCTTTCTCGCGCAGGCGGTACGATTCGAGAGTGCCGGAAGCCTTTTGTGACTGAACCGTTTCCGGGCGGGCCTGCACGATGAACAGCTCGCCGGTCTTGCCGTCCTTGGCCCATTCCATGTCCATCGGCGTGGGCCGGCCGCGTTTGGCGGTGTAGTGGTCTTCGATGATCGCGGCCCAGCGCGCGAGCGTGAGAATGTCGTCGTCGCTCAGGGCAAACCGGGCGCGCTGTTCGGGGGGGACAGGGACGTTGCGGGTCATGCGCCCCCCGCCCACGTCGTAGACCAGCTTGAATTCCTTGTTTCCCAGCCGCTTCTCAAGAATCGGGCGGAAGTTTTGCAGAAGCGTCGGCTTGAAAACGTAATACTCGTCGGGATTGACCGAGCCCTGTACGACGTTTTCGCCGAGGCCGTAGGCGGCATTGATGAGCACGGTGTCTTTGAAGCCCGTTTCCGTGTCGATGGAGAACATGACGCCCGAGCTGGCCAGGTCCGAGCGTACCATCCGCTGCACCCCGATCGAGAGAGCGACTTTCAGGTGATCGAACCCCTTGTCGACGCGGTAGGAGATTGCGCGATCGGTAAAGAGCGACGCGAAGCAGCGGCGGCAGGTCTCCAGCAGCAGCTCGTGTCCGCGTACATTGAGGTACGTTTCCTGCTGTCCGGCGAAGCTGGCGTCCGGCAGGTCTTCAGCCGTGGCGCTGCTCCGCACAGCCACGTCGAGCATTTGGCGGTCGCCGCTGAGCCGGTCGTAAGAACGGCAGATTGCGTCCTGCAGATCCAGCGGCAACGCGGCGGCAAGAATCGCCTGCCGCGCCGCCTGCCCTCGCTCGCGGAGATTGGCGATATCGCGGCTGTCGAGGTCGCGGAGAATACTGTGGATCTCCCGATCGACGCCGGCTGACTTCAGGAAGTGCCTGTAGGCCTCGGCGGTGATCGCAAAACCGTTGGGGACGTTGACGCCTTTCTCAGCCAGTTCGCGGTACATTTCGCCCAGCGAGGCATTCTTCCCGCCAACGAGGGGGACATCGTCGATGGTGATCTCGTCAAACCAGCGGATGAATCGTGTGGAAAGATCCATGGTTCAGCTCCCTCCAACGTAATCGCGTCCGAAGCAACGTGAACTAACGAAAAAGCCCCTCCGCGCGGCATTCGCACAGAAGGGCTTTCGTAACCCTGCCGAAGCTGCCAGCTCAATGGCAGCTTCGATGGTGACCTTCACCATAGAAACGCCGTGAGTGAAATTCAACCGCAAAACCAGGTGCTTTCGGAAACGTAATGTTCTACCGCTGTGCGAACGTCGTCGGCTGATGCTCCGGCACACACATCTTCCTACGGCGAGGCAGAGTCGGTCACAACGCGTGTTTTTCGGATTGTCAATCAACTCCACGAAAAATAAACTGACTCGTGGTTTACGGCCCACGGCTGGGCGGGTTGCGAACCAAGCGGGTAACGGCGTGTTCGACAAATGACCGCACGACTTACCCGTCGCCAATAGACCCGGGCCCCGGCCTTCGGCCGACCTTGCGGCCTTCACGGAAACCGATCTCCTGGGAGGAACAATCATGACCGAGCTTACCGGGTTCGAACACGATCTGGAGGAGAAACTGCGAGCCGACACGGAGCGGAATCGACGCGAGAAGGAGGCGCTCATCGAGCACCGGGCCGAGCTCGAGAAGCGGCACGAGTTGTTCGTTCGCACGGCCAAGGCGCTGACCGACGAGGTCATCCAGCCGCGCGTGCAGAAGCTTGCCCCGTTTTTCCCGAACGCGAAACTGGGCGACGGGAATCCGGCCTTGCCCAATCGCTGCCGGTGTGAACTCCAGCACACGGCTCGCTTTCCGGCCACGGTGATTCTGGAGCTGGGTGTGTTTCATGACGAAGAGATTCGGAACGTGATTCTCTATTGTGACACCGAGATCTTGCCGATCTTCTTCAAATTCACGCCGCGACACCAGACAAGCCAGCCGTTAGAGGCAATCGATAGAGCAAAACTTGCGGCATGGGTCGAACAGCAACTGATGGAGTTCGTGGACACGTACTTGCGGCTCGAGCATTCGGACCAGTATCAGCAGGAAACGCTGGTGACCGACCCGGTCTGCGGCGCCAGAATTCGCAAAGCGATGGCCGGTTCGAAGCATGAATATCACGGTGTACTTTATTATTTCTGCACCGACGCCTGCGAGAGGATTTTCGCAGAGGCGCCCGATCAGTACGTAGCGCACAGCAAGACGTGAGTCGAACCCGGGCAAGTCGTCCCATTTTATCGGATTCGGGTTGCAACGCGAAGTAACGTTTCGTACACTAAGTATATGGCGCTGACGATCGGTGCCACAAACGGGTTGTGAAAGCCCCGCCGGCGATGCTTGGCGGGGTGCTATTTTTTATCGTCTCGAAAACCGAAGAGGAGGTCACATCATGCAAGCTCGCAACGCCTGGATCTACCACTGTCAGCGGTGCGGGAAAATCGCCTATCGAGAAACGCACGAGGTAGCGCCCCTTTGCTGCAGCCGGCCGATGGCCAGGGCCGCAGGGGAAACGATCTACGAGCCGCGCGTGCCGCGGTACGCCGGAAGCGAACGCGAAAACGAACAGTCGCTGTCCGTAAGCCGCGGCCACGAATCCGTCACCAACTGACGTCCTTTGGCGACGCTCGGCAGTCTCCAGGAAAACTGACGCAGCCCGCTCGACGCTGTCCTATGTTCTGGTTCACCTGAGTTTGCGAATTCACGAACTGACGTCGGCCGGCATGGCCTCCAACAGAGCGACCGGGAGAACGCGAAGAACGTCGCGCAGCGCCAGGCCGGTATTTCCCGCCAGACCGCAGCACTCGCCAGCGAATTTGTTCGTCTATCGCAAGTCTTCCGGAAGTTCGAGGGTCGTGTCCGCCCAAGTCCCCGCTCCAACCGGTGGGGCGGCAATTCTTTCGGTGAGGCGAGTCGTGGTCCTGGAGTTGCCGGCACATGTTGGGAGTGATCATCGAGTTCATTGTCGCTGCCAGTCTGGTCGTCGTGGCCGGCATCGTCCTGGCACGTTGTGCGGACCAGATCGCTGAGGTCACCCACCTGGGACACCTCGTAATCGGCACCGTATTGCTCGCCGCGGCGACGTCGCTCCCGGAGCTGACTGTCGATCTCTCGGCCGTCCGCCAGGGACTGCCGGATCTGGCCATGAAGGACTTGCTGGGCAGCAGCCTGATGAACCTGCTGATCCTCGCGGTGCTCGACCTGACGTCGCATTCGCGCGGTAAAATGCTTTCGCGCATGGCCGCAGGACATGCGTTGGCCGGGTCAATGAGTATTGCGCTCACTGCGATCGTGGGATTTGCACTTGTCACGGCGGGGCGGTATGCCGACCCCTCTCTGCTCGATGTGTCGCTGCCATGCTGGGCGATTCTGTTGGGTTATGTGTTCGGAGTCCGGGTCGTATTTTCTCGATCAGCGGTTGGCCGTTGCGGCGGCGAGAGAAGCGGCCAAGGAGCTTGCCGCCCCGGATCCGGACCGGGCAATCGATTGGCGGGCCCTGTGGAAGCCGATTCTGGGGTTCGGCATCGCGACCATCGTTCTGGTCGCCGCCGGTCCGCGGCTGCCCGAGCTGCGGGGCTTCAGTCAGCGAAAGCCTTTGGGAATGTCCGGCCTGCGGAGAAGTTTGGAAGCCGCCGCCAGCGATTCTCGGGGAAGATCCCGCTAAAGTACCCGGCCCACCTCTGACCGCTCCTATGGCGGTCATGGACGACCCGCCTGATTACCGCCTCCTGTACTATCTGTTCGCAGCCATTGCTGGCGTGATCTGTTTTGAGATCTGGAATGGAAACGGATTCGCACTTACGCCAATTCCCCACCTCCTGCCGAAAGTGCAGTCTGGCTGGAAAATGCAGTACTACCCGCCCGAGCGTCGACTTGAAACGGACGCTTCGGGAACCGATATTAAGGTCCCGCCTCTTCCCCCGATCCGGATTCCGTTTCTCGTCCCGTGCGAGTCGGATCTTATGGGGCCGCTTTGCGCTTGTGAAAGCAGGAGGGGCGGCGGAAATGCTCGGTGCGGTAAATGTCGAGTAACTCGTCGATCAGTTGCTTCGGTTCGCTATTGTAAACCACCTTTGCCCCTGTCTTCTTGGAACACGCAGCCAGGATCTCCGAGACAAGATCGCTGATGCCGCCGGTCCCGGTGACGACGCCAATCAGCTTTCCCTCATCGTACGCGATAGAAAGTTCGCCCAAAGTCCCGCTTCGGCCGCCAATAATGACCACGATATCAGAACTGCGGATATTGACCACCTCGCGCCCCATCAAGCCGCTGCCCGTGAAGATCAGCACGTCATGGCACTCAGTCGGCGATTTGTATTTTGCAACGTGCTCGTCAATGCTGAGCCCCGGGGAGATGCCGATCACCAGCCCATTCTGTTCCTTGGCACCGCAGGCCGCAGCCAAGGGGAGTCCCGGACAGGCACCGGTGATCAGCACACAGCCGTTGCGCGCAATTTGTCTCCCAATTTCGCGGGCTTTCTCCCGGTGTTCCACCGGGATGACGCCCGTCGCGCCCCCCATCACTCCGATCTTCAGCGCTGCCATTTTCAATCCGATTCTCCCCCTGTCTTTGAGGGTCAACGTGTCGGCCCTGTGCGCGCCGTCCTGAGCCGTGAGTTTCCGCGGCATCAGTTCGCACCGAATGAGGCGCGGAGTATGCTCTGCCAATCCCAAGAATGGGCGCACGAATGCGCGCCGCATCGCGCGCTAGATGATACGCGTCCTTGAACGGACGGTACAACCAACCGCGGGTGGAGCCGCGCTCGCAATCCCCGGCCGGCTACAGCAGAATTGCAGGCCTTCCTCGATATGCCCGGATGCGGCCGAGAGAAGCGTTCGCCAGGCCCCCCATGTCTGCCCGCCCAGGGTGATGGGCGAAAGTGATCTGCAAGAGGCAATCGACCGCCTTCGGGCGATTGCCGGAAAGATCAGTTCCGAAAGAGTGTCGGCGATCGGGCCCATGGTCCAGGCCCCCTCGGCATTGTTCTCGCTGGAGCAGATTCTGAAGCGGGTGGATTCCGTGATCGGCATCCCCGGTCGTACGGTCTGTATGTGACGTCGCATCGCCACGAGGTCGAATTCCGCCACCTCGACCAAGTCGAACTTGGTGATCACGGCCATGTCGGCGGTGTGCAGAATCGTTGGATACTTGAGCGGCTTGTCCTCCCCTTCGGTTGCCGAAAACAGGACGAGCCGCAGGTCTTCGCCCAGATCGTAGCTTGCCGGACAGACCAGGTTCCCGACGTTTTCGATGAATAGAAAGTCGAGCTCGGCGAGGTCCCAGCCGGCGAGTGCTTTCTCGACCATTTCGGCTTCCAGGTGGCAGGCCGTTCCGGTGGTGATTTGCTGCACCGGGACCCGCGTCGCGGCCAGCCGGCGGGCGTCATTGTCGGTGGCCAGGTCGCCCACGAGCGCCGCCGCGCGGTGGCGCGCGCCGACGCGGGCCAGCGTCTTCTCGAGAAACGTCGTCTTTCCTGCACCGGGACTCGAGACGAGGCTCACGGCGTAAACACCGGCTTCGTGAAATCGCGCCCGCAGCGCCCGCGCGACGACGTCGTTCTGTTTGAGGATCTGCTGGCGGACTTCGTCGAGCCGCGTCTGCGTTATCATGCTTCGAGCTCGAGGGCGACGACTTCCAGTTCGCGTCCGCGGACGACATTCGCCGTGAACGCCCCGCACTGCGGACAACAGAATTCCTGTATCGAAAGAATGGGCTGTTCGGACCGACACACGTCGCAGTAAATGACGACAGGGACCTCTTCGATCACGAGCCGCGCTCCCGCGACAGGCGAATTCTCGCGAGCCAGCTCGTAGGCCGACGCCAGAGCCTCTGTGACGACGCCCGACAGCGCCCCGACCTTCAGGTGCACGGCTTCGATTCGCGCGCCGCGACGTTCCGCCTCCGCCGCGGCAATGTCAATGATGCTCATGGCGATGGACAACTCGTGCATGGAAACCGGCCCCTCCGGTCGATCGATCCGCGTCTCCATTCGACTTCGAGCCGCACAACGCCGGCCCGACTCGACTTATGCTTCCGTCCGGTAAAGATCCAGCAGTTGGAGCTGCGTCGCCTCGAGCTGCCGCACAAGAATTGGCGCTACGCGCTTGAACAATTCGTAGCCCAGGTCGTGGTCGGATTCGCATTTCTTCCGCAGGCATTTGCCGTCGATAGCGAGCGCACGGCTGGTGTCAATGGCCCGCGCCTGGAACGTCGTCCGATACGGAGGAATCAGCCAGGACCAGCCGAGAATGTCTCCGTCGCTCAGGGTTTGAACGGCGATATGGCCTCGGACGGGGACGAACAGATCGACGCCGATCTTGCCCGTGCGGATCAGAAAAAACTGGTCGGACGGGTCCTCCATCCGAAAAATGATGTCGCCGGCATGAAAGACCACGTTCGAAGCGCATCCGACCAGCAACTGCACGTAATGCGGCTCAAGGTCTTTGCAGAAGGGGTGGTTTTTCAGGATGGGTTCCAGCGTGGTGACCATGTGCGCGTCCTCGGATTCCAAAAGGCACTTTCAGGAAAATGGCTCCTCAAGTCGGCGAGGCGGGTATCGGCCGTTTTCTTGGCATCGCGACCCGTAGCCGGGAGAGCTCCCCAACGAGCTCGCAGACCACGTCCGGGAGTGCCAGCCGCAATGCATCGCTCAATCCCAATCCGCACGGCGTCGTTGCCAGGGGCTCAACTCCCAAGATTCTGGTGTCTTCGGGTAAGCGGCCCAAAATACGGGCCATGCCGAGAAATTCGGTCACGCCCACCTGGTGGGGGGAGAGGATCGGCCCGCGACGTTCGAGAAGATCATCCAGAGTCAACCAGGCAAAGCCGCCGGGAGTGCCCCCCCTGCGGACTGCATCGACAATCCACAGGTGATCGACCGCACCCAGTTCGGCAAGCCAGGCAGGGCCGGCAATTCCCCCGTCGATGATCCGCACCGATGGCGGGATTTCGAATCCCGAAGCCAGGGCCTCCACCGCTTCAATGCCGATCCCGTCGTCTCGCATCAGCGTGTTCCCCACGCCGACAACGAGCACTTGCGCGGCGGCGGATTCAGGCGACCGCGCCGGTTCCGCGGCGCGACAGATCGTCGGGAAGAGGTCACTCATGGGCGCCCTGCTTGAGCGCATGGCCGGTGAACATCGCCCGAAAGGAATGATCTCGTTGCGTCCACGCGGTCATGGCGGCCATGTAGACATGCACGCCAACGGTGATCAGAAAAACCCACATGCCCAGATGATGCACCAGCCGCACCTCGCTTTCCCCGCCCAGCGAGTGCCGAACCCAGAGAAACGTATCAGGTGCAGGCCAGATTCCGAAGACCGTTCCTTCGTACAAGGCGAACCCGGTCAGGGCCTGGACGGCGATCAGCAGGACCCAGAAGAGATAGGTCAGCGCCTGCAGGGGGTTGTACCTCCGGTACGGCGGGTGATTGGGTTTCAGAAACAGGTAATATTTGACGATGCCCGGCACCCCACGGATGTTCCGCCACAGCCCGAAATCGCGCCAATCCGCGTCAAATCGGGAATTGAACGCCAGGTAGATGCGGACGACGAGCCCGGTCACGAGCACGTAGCCGGCCACAAAGTGCCAGAAGCGCATCCAGGCCATCACGGGCCATGCGTGAGGCTCGTAGGGGACAGGGGCCGACGGACCAGTCAGAGAAAACGGCCAATGGATGTAAAACCCCGTCAGCGTCAGGACCGCGAGCGCCGCGAAGCGCGCCCAATGGTCAACGCGGTAGGCGAGGTTCCAGCGGTATTCGTATCGCTCCGGCATGCTGTTCAGTTGACGCGGACTTTGTAGACTTCGTTGCTGCGGGCATCGATCATGTGCACGGTACAGGCCAGGCACGGATCGAATGAATGTGCGACGCGCAGAACCTCCAGAGGGCGTTTTGGGTCGGCGACGGGAGTCCCAATCAGCGCCTGTTCGATCGGACCGAGAACTCCCTTGCCGTCCCGCGGCGAAATGTTCCAGCAGGTCGGTGTAATGACCTGATAGTTTGCCAGCCGGCCTCCCTCGACCTGAGACCAGTGCCCCAGGGCGCCGCGCGGCGCTTCCCAAAGCCCTGCGCCCTGGGCCGCGTTCGGGACGGCATACGGTTGAAACGTCTCCTTGACTCCCGCCTTGAGGCTGTCCAGGATTTCATGCGCCCACTCGACCATCCGATCGGCGATAAGCTTGGCCTCCAGCGCACGCGCTGCAATCCGGCCGACGACCGAAAACAGAATCTCGACCTTGCCGCGCGCTCCCAGGGCCGTGAGGGCCCCGTCGATGAGCCGCCGCACCGTGGCGTTCCCCTGGGCGTAGGCCACCAGCATCCGCGCCAGTGCGCCGGTTTCCATGGGCCGCTCGCCATACCGCGGCGCCTTCGCCCAGGAGTATTTTTTCGAATTGTCCCACTCGGTGAACTCAGGCTCCGTGACTCCGCGGCTGGGGTGCTCTGGCGCCCCGGCTCTGTACCAGGCGTGAGTGACGTCCTCGGTGACCATCTGCTCGTCGAGATCGACGGGCTCGAGGCGCCTGTCAAACAGGGCGCCCCGCGGGAGCAGCCGCTTCTGGGGATCGAAGGTGTGGTCGTCAAATACGCCCCAGGCTAGAAAACTGCCCGGGCCCCTCCCCAACCGGGTATATTCCAGGTAGTGCGGGGCGATGGCCAGCACGTCCGGAATGAAAACTCGCGAGATCCACTCGCGAAGCTCCTCCAGTCGGGGCATCAAATTGGCCATGTCGTCCACGGTCGGGATGTGAACCGATCCGCCTGCCGGCGTGGTCATGGTCATCGGCATGCGGCCGCCGAAAATTGCCGAGATGTGCGCCGCCTGGGCCTGCTTCTCGAGGGCCTCCAGGTAATGCGCGACCCCGAGCAGGTTCAGTTCCGCAGGGAGCGTATAGGCGGGATGCCCCCAATAGGCATTGGCAAACGGCCCGAGCTGCCCGCTGCTGACGAACTTCGCCAGACGTTCCTGGACCTGTTTCAGCGAGGCTTCCTTCGGCTGCGCCTTCAGGGCGGAAACGACGTCGACGAAATCCAGGGCCGTCAGGTGATAAAACCACAGGATGTGGGAATGCAAAAACTGCGCCCCTTCAACCATGTTTCGCACCAGCCGGCCCAATTCGGGGGGATGAATGCCGGCGGCGTCCTCCAGGCAGAGCGCCGCCGCGTGTCCGTGCGAAGTGGGGCAGACCCCGCAGATGCGCTGCGTGATATGGAACGCGTCGCGCGGGTCGCGTCCCCGCAGGATAATCTCGAAGCCGCGAAACAGCGTTCCCGAAGTCCAGGCGTCTTTCACCCGGCCGTTTTCGACCTCGACTTCGATGGCCAAGTGCCCTTCAATGCGGGTGATCGGATCAATGATGATGCGCGCCATCGCGGGTTCCTGTCAGGCTTGCGCCGCAACTCACACGGACGGTGATTGTTCGTCCCCTGGCGGACGTTCCGGCGGTGGGGTAGAGGAGGCCTGATGAGACGGCCCGGCGGGCGGGGCCGGCGCGATCGGAGACTGATCCTTGCGGAACCGTCCGGCCAGCGCCGTCCCGGCCGCGTGAATCGCGATCCCCCCCAGCGTCGCCGCGCCCGCCACGATCCCAATCGTATCGGCCGCAGCTTCGATCCCTCTGAGACCGGGCACGGCCACTCCGGGAAGTCGCTCATAAAAGTCAGCGAAATTGTCGACCCAGTGATGCTCGGCGCAGCCGATGCAGGGCGCGCCCGCGCCGATACACCAGCTTACCCGGTCGTTGTATCGCATCTTCGAACAGTTCGCATAGGTCATTGGCCCCTTGCAGCCGACCTTGTACAGACAGTAACCAAGCTCTTCCTCTTTGCTGCCGAATTGCTCCACGAACCTCCCGGCCTCGAAATGCGCGCGGCGCTCGCACTGGTCGTGGATGGTCTGGCCATAGAAGATCTTCGGCCGGCCGAAATCGTCCAGCTCCGGCATCTTTCCGCGGAGCAGGTAGTCGACCAGCGTCGCCACCATGATGCCTTCGTTAACCGGGCAGAGATCGAGATTGATGCACTCGACGCCCAGCGCGTCGCGGACTCCCTTCAGCCCGGCAGGATTCGGATTGCCTGCCGGAACGCCCCCCCACGTGGCGCAGCTTCCGACGGCGATGATCACCTTGGCCGCCTGTGCGAACTCGCGGGCGATGTCGAGCATGTCGCGGCGGGCAATCATCCCGTACCCGTGCCTGGTCGGGATGGCCCCTTCGACGATCAGGATGTAATCGCCGCGGTGAAGGGCCTCTTGAAGGATCTCCTCGACCTGGTCGCCAGCGGCCGCCTGAATCGTTTCGTTGTAATCCAGGCTGATCGTTTCCAGGATCAACTGCCCGGCGCTCGGATAACTCGCCTTTAGCAGCTCTTCCGTGCATCCGCTGTCGGACGCGAAATTCAGCCAGATCACCGAGGGGCGCTGTTTGACGGCTTGCTCGACAGCGCGAACCACCTTGGAAAGTCCCGCCGCCCCGAGCCCCAGCAGCGCCGCCGTCGAGCTGCAAAACTGCAGGAACGCCCGGCGGTCCACGCGCTTCAAGCTGCGCCGCTCAATCTCCGCACACGCCGGCTCGCACAGCACTTCCTCGGCGGCCAGTACGTTCAGGCTGGGAAAACCAAACCCTGGCCCTGCCGGTCGATCGCCTGCATCGATCACTGGACCCTCCCGGCGCGTCTGCCATCATTCAACTGCGATCCGTCGTACATCCCGCACGCAAGTCGCGCAGACAGATTGCCCAACCCGGCAGAAGCCGCCCAGCCGCGTACGGCAACGAATCGCGATTATCCCCGCCTCCTTGTGCACCGTCAACC
>JBLMWR010000686.1:0-5456 GCA_050257335.1 Deltaproteobacteria bacterium
CCGCTGAACAGGATCTTTACCCGCTTGACCTGCTCGACCGGCAGGACTGGACGGAACACGGGGAACGGCAGTGGTGGGCCCTGTACACGCTATCGCGGCGAGAAAAAGAGTTAATGCGCCGGCTGCGGGCGCTGGAAATCTCGCATTACGGCCCGACGATTGAAAAGCGCGGGCGCTCGCCGCAGGGGCGGATTCGCACCTCGTTCATTCCCCTGTTCACGAACTACGTGTTCCTGTACGGTGATGCCAGCCAGCGGTACGCCGCCCTCGCGACCAATTGCGTTTCCCGTGACCTGCCGGTTTTCGACGGATCGCAACTGGCCTTCGACCTGCGGCGGCTCCGGCAGATGCTCGTCAGCGGAGTTCCGGTGATGCCGGAATCGAAGCTTGAACCGGGGGCCCGCGTCCGCGTCTGCTCGGGACCGCTGACCGGCCACGAGGGGACGGTCCTCCGCCGCCGCGGGGAAACGCGGCTTCTTGTGGCCGTGCGCTTTCTGCAGCAGGGAGCCTCGGTACAGATCGACGAGCACGATCTGGAGCCGCTGTAGTCCGGTCACTCCGCAAGCGCGGCTGGATTTTCCACGCGGACTTGGTATCATCTCCCGCGCCGGCATTTTCTTTCATCACCGAGACACTCGTGCGAGCCGTTCGCGAATGACCGAAGTCTGCTGTCACAAGGGGATCATCCTCGCGGGGGGTTCGGGATCACGGCTTTATCCGGTGACGCTGGCCGTCAGCAAGCAGTTGCTGCCCATCTATGACAAGCCCATGATCTACTACCCGCTTTCCACGCTCATGCTGGCGGGAATTCGGGATGTCCTGCTGATATCGACGCCGCAGGACATCGGCAATTTCGAACGGGTGCTGGGGGACGGCGGGCAACTGGGGATCTCGATCCGCTACGCGGTTCAGCCGCAGCCGGGCGGGCTGGCGCAGGCCTTTCTGATCGGCCGCGAATTCGTCGGCCGCGACCACGCGGCACTGGTTCTGGGAGACAACATCTTTTATGGTTCGGGGCTGCACGAGCTGCTGCGCCGCGCCGCCGCGCAACTCAGCGGGGCGACGGTATTCGCCTATACGGTCAGCAATCCGCAGGCGTACGGCGTGGTCGAGCTGGATGCGGCGGGGATGGCGGTGTCGATCGAGGAGAAACCGGCCCACCCCAAATCGAACCTGGCGGTCACCGGCCTGTACTTTTACGACAACCAGGTCCTGGACATCGCCCGGGACCTGAAGCCCTCGGCCCGGGGGGAACTGGAAATCACCGACGTCAACCGGGTCTACATGACACGCGGGCAACTGCGCGTGCAGCAATGTGGAAGGGGCTTCGCCTGGCTCGACACGGGGACTCCCGAGTCACTGATCCAGGCGGCGAATTTCGTCGAGATCATCGAGTCCCGCCAGGGAATGAAGATCGGCTGCATTGAAGAGGTCGCCTGGCGGATGGGTTTCATTTCCGGCGAACAGCTCCTGGCGCTGGCCGCGAAATTGAAGAACGCCTACGGAAACTACTTGCGGTCGGTCGTGCATTGATGCCCTTGTCAACAGGTAGACCCATGCGGCGGATCCTGGTCACCGGCGGTTGCGGGTTCATCGGCTCGGAGTTCGTCCGCCGGCAACTGGCGACCTGCCCCGACCTGGCGATCTTCAATCTCGACCGGCTGACGTATGCCGGCAACCTCGAGAACCTGGCCTCTGTCGAAAACGACCCGCGCTACGCGTTCGCGCATGGCGACATTGCCGACCGCGCCTTTGTCGAATCGGTGCTGGCGCAGGGCCCCTTCGACGCCGTCGTGAATTTCGCCGCCGAAAGCCACGTCGACCGCAGCCTGCTCGATTCGGGCCCGTTCGTACGGACCAATGTTCTCGGAACGCAGGTTCTGCTCGACGCCTGCCGGCAGGCGAAAGTCCCGCGGTACGTGCAGGTCTCGACTGACGAGGTGTACGGCAGCCTCGGGGCGACCGGGGCTTTCACCGAAGAGACGCCCCTGGCCCCCAACAGCCCCTATTCGGCGTCGAAGGCCGCCGCCGACATGCTGGTCCGCGCCTATCACCATTCGTTCGGCTTTCCGGCGATCATCACCCGCTGCTCGAACAACTACGGGCCATACCAGTTCCCCGAAAAACTGCTCCCGCTGTTCGTTACCAACCTGCTGGCGGATCAGCCCGTCCCGGTGTACGGCACCGGCTCGAACGTCCGCGACTGGATCCACGTCAGCGACCACTGCCGGGGGATCGACGCCGCGCTCCGCCGGGGCCGGTGCGGCGAGGTGTACAATTTCGGAGGCCGGACCGAGCGGACGAACCTGGAAATCACCCACCTGCTGCTCGATCTGCTGGAGAAACCCCGCTCGCTCATCCGTTACGTCGCCGACCGTCCGGGACACGATTTACGGTATGCGATTGATTGCACCAAAGCCGAGCACGAACTGAACTGGAAGCCCGAAATCGCCTTCAGCGACGGACTTCGCGACACGATCGACTGGTATCGGCGCAACACCGGCTGGGTGGCCCGCGTGAAATCGGGGGAATATCGCGACTACTACCAGAAACAGTACGGCCAGCGGCTGCCATAAAATGCAATTTCTCCCGACCGAACTGGCCGGCGTCGTCGTCATCGAGCCGAAGGTCTTTGAAGACGAACGGGGCTTCTTCATGGAAACCTTCCACAAGCAGAAGTTCGCCGCCGCGGGAATCGACGTCGAGTTCGTGCAGGACAATCACTCGCGCTCGCGGGCGGGAGTCCTGCGGGGACTGCATTACCAGCTCGTTCATCCGCAGGGGAAGCTGGTCCGCGCCGTCCGCGGCGCGATTCTCGACGTGGCCGTCGACCTGCGCCGCAGCGCGCCGACCTTCGGCCGCTGGTACGGTTGCGAGCTGACGGAGTCGAACCGCCGGCAGTTGTACATTCCTCCCGGCTTCGCCCACGGCTTCTGCGTTGTCAGCGACATGGCCGAAGTGCTTTACAAGTGCACCGAACTGTACCACCCCGATGACGAGCGGACGCTGCTGTGGAACGACCTGGCGCTCGGCATCCGATGGCCGGTCGCCAATCCCGTCGTCTCTGCGAAAGACGCTCGCGGCGTCCCGCTCGCCGATGCCGAGTGCTTCGCGTGAACGCGCCGGCCGTCCGTCGCGACTTTGGGAATCTCGCAGCGCCGAATTTCCTCGGGTGATGACCGCTCGTCCCGCATGTGCAGGTGCAACCGGGAAAGCCGATTGTGCCGATCGCGCCTGACAGAGGACGGCCGCAATGCCGCCGGCCCTTCGCAAAACGGCGTGCTATATTCTCGTAGTGGCATTCCGAGGCGGGGCCGGCCTCCTGGCGCTCACCAAACCCGGGCATTGCAAGGGAAGGACGGCACGTTGACGATGCAGTTTTCCGAGAACGATATTGAACGTTTTGCGGCCTGGTCCGGCGACCACAATCCGCTCCACATCGATGCGGAATTTGTACAAACGGAAGGGTACCGGCAGCCGGTCGTCCCCGGAATCCTGGCGACCTTCGGCGCCCTCGCTTCGGTCTCGTCGCGCGCTGCCGGTCCGCTCACAACTCTCGAAATTCGATTTCGCGGCGACGTCGCTCCGAATGTGCGCTGCGACGTCGGATGGGCTCGCGGGCCCGGTGAATTCTCCGTGAGCGTCCGTCAGGGGGGGGCCGAGGTCGTCGCCATCGCCGGCGAGGTGGGCCCCGGTTCCATGCCATCCGCCCGACCCGATTTGTCGTGGGTCGCCCGGCTAGAGGGCGATCGCGCCATTCAGGAGCGGGGGAAGCGCCCCGACCCCGCGGACCGCAACTTCGACGAACTGCACGCCGGATTCGAGATCGCCGGCGTCTATGCCACCGATCCTCCCCCCGAGTCGGCGACGGCGGGCGGACATCTCGCCCCGGTTCAGGCGCGGGTCCTCGGCCTGTGCGGTTATCTGGTCGGCATGGAAGCGCCGGGGCTGCGATCTTGTTTCACGCACGCGCGCCTGCGATTCACCGGCGTCCGCTCCGATTCGAACCAGCTCTGGTATCACGCACGGACGATTCGCTTCGACCGTGAGTCTCGTCTTCTCGACATCGCCGTTGAAGTCACGACTCCCGACGGACAGCTTCTGGCAACCGGCGAGCTGAAGAGCTGCGTTCGAGCGACCCGGCCCCCCACCAACCTGACGGCGCTCGCGGCCCGATTGCACCCTGGCGTAAACCGCCTGGCGGGCAAAGTCGCACTCGTCTGCGGCGGAAGCCGCGGGCTGGGCGCCGAATTGACCTCGGCCCTGGCGCTGGCCGGCTGCCGCGTCTATGCCGGCTTCCACACGGCTTCGGCGGCGGCTGCGAAATTGGCGCGGCGGCTGGCCGAACGAAACCTCGAAGTCGCATTTCTCCAGGGGGACGCGGGAGATCCGGCGTGGTGCGCCGCGACGCTCGAGACCATTCAGGCCCGGCATGGACGGCTCGACGTACTCGTTCTGAACGCGTGCGCTCCGCCGGCGGCATTTCCGATGAATCGCCAATCGGCAGCGGAATTCGACGATTACCTGCGAACCAATCTGCGTCTGGGTTGCGTCCCGCTGGCGACGTTTCTGCCGCTGCTCGAAGAGAGCCGCGGAATGGTCGCCTCCATTTCGTCGTCGATGCTGAACGACCCGCCAGCCGGCTTCGCACATTACGTGGCCCTGAAGCTGGCGCTGGAAGGGGCCGTTCAGACGGCGACGCGCGAAGCCCCGCATCTATGGTCGCTCATCGTGCGTCCCCCGCGACTGCCTGCCGCCTGGAGCGATCATCCCGGCACCGTCGGCGGGGCAATCTCGGCCGACGTCGTCGCAGCCGGCGTCGTCAACCGACTCGCCCGCGAATGGCACGCGGGGCAGGCCGAATGGCTCTCGGAACACGATCTCCGCGCGGCGTCGGCGTGGACCGGCCCCGCCGGCTCGCTGCTGGAGAACTCCCCTTCCGTCGCCGACGATTTCCCCGCGACTGCCGCGGCCGATGAGGTCGAGCAAGCCGGCGCCGATGCCAGAGATCGCGAATTCGTGGAAACGGCCGGCCTCGACGCCGAGGCCACGCTGCTGTCGATCGACGCCATGATTGCCGCCGAGCTGGCCCATCCTCCGGCGATCGCCGACGAACCCCAGAAGCTCCTCACCTTCGAAGAAGATCCGTCGCCGATTCCGGTCCTGGCCGAGATCGACCACTGGCACGGAAAGGAAAGCCAGCCGGTCTCCGCGTCGGCCGGCTCATGTCCGATCGCCATCGACGAAGCGGTAACGGAAAATCGGCCGGCGGTCGCTCAACCGGCACCGGCGGCCCCCTCATTGCCGGAATTCTCTCCGGAAGACCGGCTGCATGACTTTCTGAATGAATTTCAGACGCAGGTCGCGGAAACGGTCGGATTCCGCGGCTCCGACGGAGACTTTGTCGAAGAGAACGCCCACGAAGTCGAGAGAGCGCCGTTCGCGCATGAAGTCCT
>JBLMWR010000687.1:0-2832 GCA_050257335.1 Deltaproteobacteria bacterium
ATACGGCCGAGGGATTGACACTCGGCTCTGAGATTCTATGATCGGGAACACAAAAGAAGAGGCGCCTTGCCGCCCCATTCTGGAACAGCTCAGCGCCCGCCTCCGTGAACAAGAGCGAGCATAGGGCAACCCGAGTAGGTCGTCAAGTGCCTATGGGGGGTTGCACTGTGCACATGCCTAATAATTTTTCTGATGAACCTGAAACAGCCGAGCGCGAACGGGATACAATCGTCGTTGAAGACGACTCCCTCCGGGAGGGATTCACCCAAGTTCCCAATCTCCTGCTAAAACGAGCTGACCTTAGTCACGGTGCGAAGATAGCCTATGCGCTGCTGCTGTCCTACGCGTGGCAGCAAGACCGCTGTTTCCCCGGTCAGGACAAGTTGGCCGCCGATATGGGCGTTGAGCGCAAGGCTGTCATTCGCTATCTCCAAGAACTCAAAAACAAAGGCGTCATCCGGGTCAGGCGTCGCGGCATGGGCAAAACGAACGTCTATTTTCTACCGCGCCTGGCTGATGTCCCAAAAATGGGACATCAAGAAGTCCCAACAATGGGACAGCTAGAAGTCCGCTCTCTGGGACACAAAGAATACTCAACGAAGAAGACCCAGAACGAAAAAGATCTTTCGAATTTCGAAGAACCGACCGATCCGATTTTACGAACGGAGCGGCGGGCATGGAACGAGTCGTCCGCCGCGCCCGACGTCGACCTGGCTGCGCTGCGGGATCTCATAGATGCGCGCCACCATGTCCCCGAAACGACCTCGCGCCACAAGCATCGGTCGCCCGGCACGCCGGAGGAACGCGAAACGCTCGCCGCCTTTCTCGGCGATTTCGCGCGCGAGCTCGGCGATGCCGCGCCCCTCCCCTCGACCATCACCCGCGTGCTGACCCTGTTCCAGACCGCCCAGTTGCCGAATGAGCGGTGGGGCGACGTCCTCTACCAGGCGCGCAGCATCACCCAGGAGCGCACCGCCCAGATCCGCACCCTGGCTGCGGAGGGAGAAGCCAGCATCCGGCGCAAAAACAAGATGCCCTACTTTTTGGCCGTCCTCGAAGACCTGCTTCGTCGCAGCGGCGAGGCATCCGCCGCCGACGCTGCCCCGCCCGACATATCGCCTGAGGCGTAGGGCCGTGCGGAAGCGGAGTTGTTGGGATATGTCAACGGCCACGGCGACCGAACACGATGGATGGCGGACCTTAAGCGAGTGGACCGCGGCGATCGCCGGCGGACGTGTGGGCTGGCTGCAGCGCCGCGGTGCGGTGCCGCCGACAGCCAACGGCCTGCACACATGGATCTCGTCGCCGATGAAGCGCGCCCTGGAAAACGCGTTGGTTTCCTCAGTCAAACCGGACGACGACCTGCGGACGCAAGCCGACCACGCGCCAGAACTCCATTTGCTGCGGTCGTCGTCCGCCCGCATCCAGTAAACTTGCCAAATGATTTCGGAAAATGCTTAGGGGCGCGCGGCGGCGAGCGATGGGCGGCAAACCGACGACGGAGCAGTGCGACCGGCTCGACCTGGCCAACTTCACACGCGGGGGCTGGCTGCAGCCGGGGATGGTCGGCCGCACCCAATGGGTGCACGGCGCGACAGTGCACTCGGCGATCGGCTGGCGGGTGCTGGGCACGGACGGGATCGCCACGGCGCTGGAACTGAACTATGTCATGGGCCATGCGCCGATCCGCACGGTCGTGCCGATCGTCTGGACGGCCTGCCGCTTCGGCGGCCAACGACCCTGGTTGCGCTGTCCGGCGATCGGCTGCGGCCGCCGCGTCCGCGTTCTCTACGGCCGGCAGGTCTTTTGCTGCCGGTCGTGTCACGACCTGGCTTACGCCAGCACCCGGGAACGCCCGGCGGCGCGAGCGTTGCGCGCCGCGCAGCGGATTCGGACCCGGCTCGGCGGCACGGCGAATGTGACGGAGCCGTTTCCGGCGAAGCCGAAGGGGATGCAGTGGCGGACCTATTGGCGGTTGCGCCAGCAAGCCGAGGCGACGGAGGGGACGTATCGGGCCGACCTGGACGCGTGGCTGGAGAGGCAGGCGACGGGAGGGGGCCGTGACGCCGGGCAGGAGGATTGATCCCGTTGCGAGCGGCGGACGAAGGGCGTCGCCTAGCGCGGCGTTCGCGCGCTGCGGCAGGGAGTCAGCAATCGGGCGGAGGACCGCCCCCCGCTCCCCCCGTCGGTCAGCCTGCATCAGGCGAGCGCCGCAGGGGGTCAGGCGGCGACGAGCCGCGCGCCGCGCGATGCAAAACCGGCACGCCAACCTGATCCGCAAGATCGCGCTGATCGACGCGGTCGGCGACGGCGCCGACGCGATCGGCGACGAGCACCTCGCCGCAGCGATGGCGCGGATCGATTGGTGATTCGCCAACAGCTTTGGAACTCCACGAAGCACCGCAAATACCGCGCGGAGCGGTGGGCGCACGTGCTCAAGGCGCTGAAAGAGGTTGGCGTCGTCGGCATTGACCCGGCCGGGGTGCATTTCCTGACCGAGACGGCCGGGCAGACGTAACGCCGACATGAGGGTGGACGGCCGGCACCCGTCGCGACATCGCGACATCGCGACAGCCATTTTCCAGGGAAAAAGGTGTCGCGATGTCGCGAAGGCCCGAAATGAGTCCACTCACGGTAGCAACTTAGGCGTGAAATTGGCCGTTTTCCGTCGTGACAGTCAGTGTCGCGAAAATGTCGCGACTGTCGCGAAAACGCCCGGAATCGAGGAAATCATGCGCCAAATGGCCCTGACCGACGACGAAGTTTTCGAGCGGCAGCAAATCCGGAAGCTGGCCCAAAGAGACGAGCCCACCCCTGTGGCGGTGTTGCCCG
>JBLMWR010000688.1:0-3552 GCA_050257335.1 Deltaproteobacteria bacterium
CAACCGCCAGTCGGCTGCCATCGCCCGAGACTGCGGCAAGCGGGACTGTCGGGTGACTTCCCGATTTGTTCGGCGGAAAGGCGCCGAGGGGAGTCCATTGTGCCCCTTCGAGCGATCGCCTCTGGCCTCGCCAGAGATGGACTCCCAGGTTGCTCACCAACCCCCGATCGTCGGGGAGGAATGCGACAAAGGGGCGCGCCTCATCCAAATATGTCGCAACCATTGACTGATTGCCGCCGGCAATGTCGAGCAGGACAATCGTGTCTGACTGCAGTTTCCGTCCGAAAGGGCCCGCCCTGAGGCGCACTGCCGCCGCCAGCCATTGGCCGTCGGCGGAGAGATCGGCACTGTACAGCGGACCGGCCGGCGCTTGAAGCCGCTCGACAGGCCTGTCGTCGCCCGGCTGCCACAGCTCGATGATTCCTTTTTGCGTCGCCAGGGCCAGCCTGCGACCGTCGTCGATGAATGCCGCCACAATCGGCAAGTCGGCGTTCCAGCGTCTGGTCTCCGCGCCGCGGGCGAGGTCCCAGAGGCGCACGTCGTTTTTCGTGCCCAGGATGACCAGCATTCGACCGTCCGGAGAAAAATCGACAAATCGAAGCTTGTCCCCGGCGTCAACCGGTCGGGCGATGACGCTCCCCGATTCAATATCAACGACCTGCAACCCTTCGGAACCGACCGAGGCGATCTGGCTGCCGTCGCGAGAAACGGCAATCCCTTCGATCCTGGGAGAGGCGAGGATCAGTCGGTCGGCATCGTCGAGGAAACGACGGACGCGCACCTCGGAAGGCGCCCCTCCGCGGACAACGACCATACCCGATTGATCGGGGAGGAATTTGATGGCCGCAATCGGCGCCCCAGACTGGTTCTGCTCGGAAGAATACGACCACGATCGCACGACCTCCCGCGTTTCAACGTTCCAGAACCGAATGGCCCCGTCACTGCACCCGGCCGCCAGGAGTTTTCCATCGCGCGACAGGGCAATACACTGAAATTGAAGGTTTGGCGGCAGGGAACTCACGTTCCGGGGCAACTCACCGGGAACCTGGATCCTCATGCCGTCAATCTGCAGGGCCTTCTTTCGTGCGTCCACGTCCCATACGACCAGCGATCCAAGATAGTTCACAGCCAACCGTGAGCCATCGTCCGCCGCACTGATCACGGCATTCGGAATTGGACTGCCAAACAGGCTGTTCAGCGGCGGCGTGAGCAGCGCGCGATGGGTGCCGGTTTCCGAGTCCCACACGTGAATGCTGCCCCAGGCATCGACGGCAGCCAGCCAGCGCGCCTGAGGGGGCGCCAGGGCATTCGTCAGAATACTGCTGTCACGGGGCATGAGGACGTCCGGCGGCCCGTCGACGGCCCACACGCGTACTGTGCCGTCGGCGCCACCCGAGACGAGCCGTATGTCGTGCCCGGTTTCGTCGGCCGCAACTGCCAGTGAATGAATTCGTGCCGTATGGCCGTAAAGGTCGCGGAGGGGGCGGCCGCTCCGCGCGTCCCAGATTCGGAGGACGCCGTCGTCTCCCGCGGCGGCGACCCGCCGGTCGCCGGGAAGGAAGACCACGCTCCGAACGGGGCGATCGCTTCCGCGGCAGCGCGCCACCGGCTGCCCGGAGGAAGTGTCCCAGACGACAACCAGGCCGTCGGTTCCGGCCGACGCGAGATATCGCTCATCACCGGAGAAGGTCAGGTCCCAGACGATCCCCTCGTGTGCCGCCAACGTCCGTTCGGGGGCCAGCGTTTCGGAATTCCAGAGGCACACGAGGCCGTCGCGGCCCCCGTCGGCAAACCATTTCCCCGACGGCGATAGGGCCAGGCTGAAAACCGGTGCACCCCACTCTTCCACGGGCGGCGCCGACGCATCTTTGGCGGACGGCCAGTAGCGCGACCCGGTCGGGTCGATGGTTGCCATCGGGGGAAGCTCGCCAAGTGCCGACCCGACATTGAGCAAATTTGGTTGCCGAGGCATTCGAGAACGGTCGGTAAAACGCAGCATAGCGCCCGCCAGGGGGTCGGTCTCACGACTTTTTTGCCCCGGCGGTACAGACGTGCCGATATAGAGTCCCGTTGACAGATCGGCCAGATAGAGACAGGAGGGCCCCGACCACTTCCCCATCACCGGCACCTCTTGATTGGGGTGCCGCGCCAGAATCGTCCTTCCATCGGCGGATATCGCAGCCGGCCAGCGAGAGCATTGCTCACGGGCCTGCTTCTCGGGGGGCGACTGGGCGTGTTGGTCGCGGATGACCTGTCCCGTTTCGGCGTTCCAGGCCTTGAACGCCCCTTTCGCTCCCACCGCGACGAGTTGCTTCCCGTCACCGGTGAATCGCAGCGCAGCACAATTCTCTGCCGGCAGCGTCAGCACCAGGCGCCGGCGCTGGCCGGTGTGGCTGTCAACCAGGTGCAGCCGTCCGCCCGGACAGGCGATGGCGATCGTCCGTCCGTCGGGCGAAGCGGCCACCTTCTGGACCGGCTCGTCTCCCTCGAGGCATAACCGGTCGCCGTGAATGAAATTCCACCAGTACGACCAGTCGAATCCGCGCAGGTCCTCTTCGTTCTCATTTGGAATGTGGCGCGCGAGCAGCGCACGCATCCGTTCGACATTAGGGATCCGGGCGTACTGCTCGACGCGATTGATGTCCGAGAGATAAAGCGAATGCCGCAGTTCCCTGGCCCGCTTACGTGCGAGCGCCGCCTGTTCCGCCTCGGCGGCGCGCGCCTCGCCTTCTTCGCGGGCGAGTGCGGCGTTCTCCTCGGCCAGCTTTCCTTTCTCTTCGGCGAGCTGCCCCTTCTCAAGTGCCAGATTCTCATTCTTGCTGGCCAGATCGAGAGCGTCATGGCGTGCCGAATTGATCAGCAGCGCGGCGACGATCGCGACGAGGGCGATCAGGATGAGGGCCGCAGCCCCGGCCCGCACGGCGCCGCGGTGGCGGCGGCCGATCCGGCTCAGCCGTTCACCGATCCGCTCAGGCGCCGCCGCGACCGGCTCATCGGCCAGCCAGTGCTCCAGGTCGTCGGCCATCAGTCGCGGCGTGGCGTAGCGGTCGCTCGGAGCAAGGGCCATCGCTTTGAGGCAAATGGCTTCCAGCGCTGCCGGAATCTCCCTCTGCACCGCCCGCGGCTTGCGGATTTCGCCGGTCTGAACTTTGCGCAGAACTGCCGCCACATCCTGCCGTTCGAACGGCGGTACCCCTGTGAGCACGTGATAGAGCGTCGCGCCCAGGCTGTAGACGTCACTGGCCGGGCCGAGGACGTCCAGGTTCCCTGCCGCCTGTTCGGGGCTCATGTAGGCCGGAGTCCCCACGGCGGAACCGGGCTGGGTGTGCCCCGAGCTGCTCAAGGCCGACAACGGACGCAGGGAGGTCTCCTCGGAGCGGCTCGCCGTCTCGCTGCTGCCGACCGTCTTTGCCAGTCCCCAATCGACCACCAGCGTTTCGCCGTATTTGCCCACCATGATATTCCCGGGCTTCAAGTCCCGATGCAGAACGCCGCGGCTGTGGGCATATTCCACGGCATTGCAGACGTCGATGAACCGCCCCAGGAGCTGGC
>JBLMWR010000689.1:0-6266 GCA_050257335.1 Deltaproteobacteria bacterium
GGCCTTCACGAGCGCGCACGCCGACAAGGACGGAAAGTTCGTCGCCGCCCGGCGGGGGACGATTCTGCTGGATGAAATCGACGCCCTGAAGCCTGAGCAGCAGGTGAAGCTGCTGCGGGTGATCGAGTCGGGGGAATTCGAGCCGGTCGGGTCGAACCGGACGCTCAAATCCGAGGCCCGTCTCATCGTGGCCAGCAACGTCGATCTGCAGCCGCTCGTCGAACAGAATCGCTTCCGGGCCGATCTGTATGACCGCCTCAACATGCTGAAATTCGAGAGTCCGCCCCTGCGGTCGCGGCGGCCCGACATCGTTCCCCTGGCGAAGAAATTCATTCGCGAGCAGGCGGCGCGGCACGGGGTGGAGATCGTTCACATCGACGAGAATCTGTTCGCGGCACTTCTGTATTATCCGTGGCCGGGCAACGTGCGCGAGCTCGAGCACGTGATTCAGCGGGCCGTGATTTACTGCCGCGGGGGGGTGCTGTCGGCGCGGCAACTGCCGTCGCATGTGGTTTTGTGCCAGCCCGGTCCCGGTCATGACGGCGGCCCGGCGCGGGCGGGCTGCGGGAGCGGGAATCCGGCCGTCGAACCTGCCGGAAGCGCGCTGGGCCGCCACGTGGCGCTGTCCGAGCGCGAGATGATCCAGGAGACGCTGTTTCAATACAACGACAGCCGCACGAATGCCGCACGGGCGCTGGGCATCAGCCGGGTGACACTGTACAACAAGATGAAGAAGTACGGGATGATGTCGAGGTGAGCGGGGGAAGACGGCGCGAAACCGCAAGCGTCCGGCCGGGCGAAGCGTGCCAGGGGGGCGCCGGCAGTCGCAAGCCTTCTGACCTCTCTCTTCGATCGTCTCTCCTCTTTTCTCTCTTCAATCTTCGACCTTCCCCGGGTCGTGTTCGCCGGTGCCTGCCTCAACCGCTTTCTCCTTGCTCTGCCGCAAAAACGGGAGCAGTTGCTGCTGGTACGCCTTGACGGGACGGACCAGCGTTTTTTCCAGAACGGTGCGGCGATTCGTCCAGAGGGCAGGCGGCAGTCCGGCTTCGACGGTCAGTTCGTCGAGCGCCTGAAAGGCCTGTTCGGCGGCCAGCACCGTGGTGTCGACGTCGTTGATCGCTTCCGCAATATTGTTCGGGCGCACGCCGGACCGCGCTTCCCAGCGCAGCTTCAGGGCCTGCAAGAGGGCGTTCAGGTCGTCCCAGCGGCATTGCGGATCGGGTTCGGACTCGGGATGTTCGCGCAGCAGGGTCAGCGCCGCGACGACGTTTCTCAGCGACGCGTCCTGCGGCGACGAATAGAACGTGGCGTGCAGCCGGTGCCGCAGCTCCCGGGCGACGTCGCGCTCTGGCGAGCGCGCGTACAGCTCGGCCGCCTCCTCGTGCACGAAATAACTGATGAGGGGGTCGTAGGGAGAGGCGAAGGCGACGAGGCGTTCGATGTCGGCGGCGCGGCCCGACCGGACGGCCCGGCCGAGCGTCTGGAAGTACCGCAGCCGCCGCCGGTCTTCGGGATGCAGGCGCTGCTTTTCGTCGGTGGCGCTCACCTGCTGAATCTGCGAGCGAGATTTTTCCTTCACCTGGTCGCGCAACGACGCGCGGTAAGCCCAGTACTGATCGGCGAATTTCGTCATCAGCTCGAATTGTCCCTGCACTTCCGCCAGCCGCCGCGCCATCACCGGCGTATCGCCTTCCGGACCGACCCAGTCGAGAATCCGGCGGCGCGCGGGGCCGAGCGCCTCGTAAACTTCGCGGGCCTTGGGTCCCCAGCGCATGACTTCGCGGGGCATCGCGAACGGCAGCCGGGCGTTTCCGGCCGTGTGCGGGGCGCCGGCCGCGTCGCCGGTGAACGTCTGCAGTCCCTGGCGGTCCAGCGCGCCGAGACGGAACATCGTCGACCAGTCGATTCCCGACTGGGCGAGAAGGGCGCGGACGTGAGGAAGCTCGAACCGGGCGACCAGACCGGGGCGGATCAATCCGCGATCGTCGTTCGTGGCCGCCAGCAGCAGGTCTCCCGGCGCGGCCTCGAGGATCATGACGTCGCGAAAGACCGATTGCACGGTGCGGACGATCGTCCTTAAGGGGCGCGGACCGAAATCGACGAAGTGCAGCCGCTGGCAGAACACTCCCTGCGGGGACAGCTTGCCGGCCGCCCGCCGGTAGAACTCGGCCGTCAGACAGGGCTGCGCCCGGGTCAGCGCCAGGTGCTCGGGAGACGACACGATGACGTCGAAATCCGCCGGGACGGCCGCCAGGCCCAGGGCCGGGTCGCAGACCGCCAGCGCGACCCGCTCGTCGTCGAGCGGGTTCGCTCCTGCGCCGGGGGCGACCGTCTCGCGAAGGGCGCGGACCAGGCCGGCGTCGGATTCGAGGCACGTGATTTCGGTCACCGGAAACAACAGGCTCGCCGCCAGCGACTCGCTGCTTCCCAGCCCCAGCAGCAAGAGCCGCGCGGGGCGATCGTGCAGCGTCATTGGCAACGCCGCCTGCAACGTCTCGGGAACGTATCGCGGAAAGGCCGCGTCATCGGTGCTCACCACGCCGCGGGGAATTCCATTCTCCCGAATCTGCAGTTGATGTCCGCCGAATCTCCAGACGGTGCAGATGCCGCGCTGGCCGGTGAGCGTCGCCACGTGTCGGCCGTCGTCGAGCGCCTCCAGGAGCGACGGGTCGAGGCCGCTTTGATAGGCGGCGAAGGCGTTCGAGTTGAACAGGACTTTCGCCGACCGCTGCGGGTCGAAATTCGCCCGCCACAGGGGGGCGGCGACGATGGCCCCAAGCGCGCCCCCCGCGACCAGGCGGTGCCGCCAGCCGGGGAACAATTCGCGCGCCCTCGCGATGGCCGGCGGCGCCGCGGCGGCGAGTGTGCACCAGGCCAGCCCGATCACGACCAGCTCGGGCGAATAGCGGCCGAACGCCCAGGCGGACAGGGCGCACGATCCGCACACGGCGGCGGCCAGCCACAGGGCGGTCGCGGCGCGGCTGAACGGAGCGCCGCGCGACGTATGCGCCGCCAGGCACAGGGCGGCGGCGGTTCCGGCCGGGGCCAGCGCCAGACCGGCCATCGCCCCCCGCGCCAGCAAGTGCAGCGTCGGCGACTGGACAGTCGCATTGAGCCAGAGTCCGGCACGGACGCCCGGCGGAAACGCTGCCAGCACTCCGACTCCCCAGACGGCCCCCACGCCCACAGCCAGAAGTTTCGTCCGCTCGAAAGCCGCCGCGTCGCCGCGCCGGCGGGACGCCAGCCAGAGCCCTCCGGCCAGCCCCAGGCACAGTCCGATCGCCTCCGAGCAGGCCATGTATGCCGTGCCGGGCATCAATTGTTCGAGCAGCCGGTCGAGCGCCGCCGGCCAGGCTCCCAGGGAGGCGGCCAGCGCCGCGGCGAGTGGGAAGCGCACGAGCGCGGGAAGTTCACGGAAAGGATGCGCGGCAGGGCGCGAAGAGGCAGGCTCGGCGGGAGTGCGAGCGGCGTCAGAGCGAAGATAAGAACGCACGGCGGCGATGACGAGTCCCAGGCCGGCGGCGGTGATCCCGCAATAATACGGTCCCATGATCTGTGCCAGCCCGAGTCCCCACCCGGCAAGCCCGGCGGCCGCGCCGAGAAAGACGACGGGCAGACGCCGTGGGCCGTCCGCCGAGGCGTCGTCGGGGTCGCACGCCAACTGCGCCGCGACAAATGCCGGCAGACCCAGTCCGACGGCCGTCAGCGCGAAAAGGGTCGCCGCGTTCCAGGCGGGTGAAGCGAGGCTGATGAATCCGGGCCGCGCGAAGATCCAGTCGATCAATTGCAGGAGCCACGGAGAGGCGACCATCCAGGCGGCCAGAGCAAAGTGCAGAACGACGGAGGTCGTGACTCCGGGAAGCGACAGTCGCCGGAGAGGCGTGACGGGCCCTGCGCCTGCCGCAATTCCCAGCGCCAGGGCCGCCAGCAGCGCGGTCGTGACCGGGAGCGATGTCCCCAGCAGCGCGACAAGCTGCAGACACCAGGTCGCCAGGCAGATCGCCAGCACGGCGTTTCGATAAACGCACACGGCGGACGGCGTGACCAACTGGCGCGCGAAGCGAGCACACAGACGACGCAACATGGCATCCCTGCCGATCTCTGGTCCGGGTTGGTGAATCTCTGGCGAGATCCACACAGGTCTAAACAGGCCACGGCCTTACGCCGCGCCACGCGGGATGCAGTTTGTAGCTCAAACGGCGCAAATCAGGCAAGATCAGTTGTCGGCTCGCCGCGGCCGGAGCCGGCAGGGGTCCAGGCGAGCATCCGGGAATCGCCCGCTGACTGCAATCTTCAGCCCGCCGCGTACGTCAGGAACCCCCGCACCGCCTGCAGGTAGGCTTCGTTCTCGTCGCTGGCGAGCATGTGGCCGCTGTTGGCGAAGATTTTGAGGTGCGCCCGGGGGATGCGCTCGGCGATGGTCTGGGAATACTTCGGAGCGCAGATCCAGTCATGAGCCGCGCCCAGCACCAGCGTCGGGCAGCGGATTTCGTGCAGGCGGTCGGTGAAGTCGAAAGTCCGCAGGAAGTCGCCGAAGCCCCGGTTGAGGGCCACGAACGAACGGAGGCTGCGGTTCCAGCTTGTCGCGAAATCTTCGGGCTTGTACTTCGTGGAATACATCGGACCCATCAGCTCGTAGAACTCGCGGAGCTGTTCGAGGGACTCGAAATTGGCGTTCCACAGCCGCCGGCAGATTTCGATCTGTTCGAGCGTCCCGTGCTGTTCGACGTGCCGCTTTGCGTCTTCCATAAACCGGAAGCTCGGCGCGGTGCAGACGAGGACGAGGTTGGCGAGGCGTTCGGGGTGTCGGAGGGCGTACCCCTGCGCGACCATGCCGCCGTACGACGAGCCGAGGATCGAGATCCGCGCCAGGCCCAGGTGCTCGCGGAGCGCGTCGAGGTCGTCGATGTTGTTGTCGAGAGTGTAGTTGGCGGGGTCGCCGGGGCTGCTCCGCCCGCAGCCGCGGTGATCGACGTAGACGAGCTGCGCCACGTCGCGCAGCGCGGCAGAAGACGTCTTGAAGCCGGCATGATCGCCCCCCGGCCCTCCGTGAAGCAGAAACAGCACGGGCCGCTCGACCATCCGGTCGCCGTCCGGGACGAGCCCCGGCCCGTCCACGTCGAAGTAAATTTCCGTCCCGCGAATTTTAGCGCGCATGATCAAGGTCGCAATGAGGATTAAACCGGGAAACCTGCACTCGGCTCGTCATCTTAACCGTTCCGACCGCGGTTTTCCCGTTGCACACATCCGATGAAGAACCACGAAATGCACGAAAAACACGAAAGGATGGGACGAAAATGCATACGGTCGATTCCTCAGTCTACGGTCGGCACGGGAGTGTATCTCGTTTTAATTCCGGTCATTTCGCAGCTCGTCGCTGAATTTCGTGTTTTTCGGGTATTTCGTGGTTCCCTCCAAGAGCGCCGCGAATCGACTGCGGTGCTGGATGGAACCAAAGTTGAATACGACGAAATTATCACGCAAAGGCACAAAGGCGCAAAGGAAAGAAGACGAAGTACATCTCGATGAAGCCGACTGGCGCTGTGATACTGCGGGTGAATCGAATCCTTTGCGTCTTTGCGCCTTTGGCGGTTAAGATTTCGAGTCCAGGGCGGTTAGCGCCATGGAATGGCGCGACGGCGAGGGGTAGCCCGTCGGGCTCCTTTGAGATTCGTGCGGCGCAGAGCTAAGATGGCGTTTGGGTTTGCAGCGCGGGGCGGCAACGTCCGGCGGAGGACGTTCAACGAACGGCAGGCTGATTTCGAGCTTTTGAGTTTTGTATTTCCTTAGACATTCGGATTTTGTTTTTGAATTTCCCTCCGTGAGTCTTCGATGGTATCGGCGTCCGGCACACCACGGCTGAAAGAGATCACCGCCCGGGTCGAGGCGGGTGAGCGCGTGTCTTATGACGACGGGGTCTTTCTCGCCGATGAGGTCGATGTGCTGACTCTCGGCCGGCTGGCGAACATCGTCCGCGAACGAAAGAACGGGAATTTTGCGTATTACAACACGAACATTCACCTCAACCCCACCAACGTCTGCGTCTATCGCTGCGTCTTCTGCGCTTTCCGGTCCGATCTGAAGGCCCCGAAGGCGTACGCCTTCAGCGACGACATGATCCGCGAGCGCGTGGCCGAGGCGAAGGAGGCGGGGGCCACCGAAATCCACGTCGTCGGCGGCCTGCATCACCAGAAGCCGTTCGACTGGTACGTCAACGTCATCCGCGTCATCCACGAGGCCTGGCCCGAACTGCACATCAAGGCCTG
>JBLMWR010000690.1:0-3835 GCA_050257335.1 Deltaproteobacteria bacterium
CTTAACCAGTGGTCCAGTTTTCGGGGTCCATCGTACGGCATCGAGGATCCCTTACGATTGAGTTTCAAAGGGGCGCTCGACGAGTTCAACAAGATGTGCGAGAGCCTGGTCTTTGTGACGCCAAAACGTGCCCAAGAAGTGCTGTTGCCGCGATTGCTCGAACGCCTGGCAGGGCATCTTGTTCCCCTTCGTCCCGGACGACATTACCCGCGCCCAAAAGACACGTACGCGCGCTACCGCCGTCGTAAAAACCCGAAACACCGAAAGAATTTAGGAAAAGCCGCACTAAATGCGGCTCAGAAAGCTTAGTGCCATTGGGCACAGCCCACCCTACGTGCCGAACCGCCGGCCGCGGATCTGGTTGACGGCGACGGCGAGGATGACCACGACGCCGACGATGATTCCTTCATACAGCGTTGATTCGATTTTGATGATGTGGGGAATGCCGTTGACCACCAGCGTCAGGAACAGGGCCCCCAGGATCGTGCCGCTCATGGTGCCGACGCCTCCCCGCAGGCTCGCGCCGCCCACGACCGCCGCGGCAATCGCGTTCAATTCATACCCCATCCCCATGTTCGTGGAATTCCCCTGTCCCTCGCGCGCGGCATACAGAATCCCCGCCAGTCCCGAGCAAATTGCCCCGATGCAGTACGCAACGTACTTGAGGCGATCGGTCCGGATGCCGCTGAGCCGCGCCGCCTCTTCGTTTCCGCCGAGCGCGTAGAGGTGCCGTCCCAGAACGGTACGTTTCATCAGCACCGCCGCGCCGGCAGCCACGACGAAAAAAACGCACAGGGGGACCCACCGCACCTTGATCGCCTGCTCGAACCCCGGGAGATGCCAGCTCCAGGTGGCGTTGAAGAGGGCGCGAAAGTCGGGAGCCGAGACGGCGATCTTATCGCTGTGATACTTTGCCTGCGCGATCACCCGCCCGAGGCTCCGCAGCCCGATGAGAGTTCCCAGCGTGGCAATGAACGGAGGGAGGCCGACGCGCGTGATCAGCACGGCGTGAAAGACTCCGACGAGGAGCGACGCAGCCAGCGTCGCGGCGGTCGCGGCCAGCAGCACGCCTGCTCCGACGCCCGCCTTCCCCGCTGCCGGAGCCAATTGCTTGAGGACGATGGCGAAGACGATGCTGCTGAAGGCGATCACCGAGCCGACCGAGAGGTCGATGCCGCCGCTGATGATGACGATCGTCGTCCCAATGGCGAAGATCCCCAGCATCGTCGTTTCGGTGGAGAGGAGCAGCAGGCTTTCGGAAGACCCGAAGTTGTGCTGCTTGTCGCCGAAGTAGACGCCGAGGTAAACAAAAAGGTTGGCCACGAGGAGCCAGACTTCCGGCCGTGTCCACCAGCGCTGTCCGCCGGCCGCGGCATGCCGAGCGTGCCTGCTGCTTTGATCGGTCACGACCCCTCCAGCCCCTTCTCGGCGAGCCACCCCTTGAACTCTCCGACAGTGACACGGAACCTGCTCTGCAGGCGCGAGCTCTCATCGGGAACGACGACCTTCAGCCCCGTATCCACGACGTCCCCGCCCTTGAGCAACTCGTCGACTCCGGCTTGATCTCCCGTGATCAGCCGGTATAGCAGCGTCACGCCGCTGTACCCCATCTCGTACGGATTCTGAACGACCATCGCGTCGATCATTCCCTGGTCCATGGCGACGATCGCGTTCGGCTCCGCGTCGAAGGCGACGATCGTGAAATCTTTTCGGCGGCCGTTGGCGCTGATCACATCGGCGATCGCCGGGGCGTTGTATGACCAGATCCCCGCCAGGATGTTCACGTCGGCGTGGTTCTGAATGGCCGCTGTCACGTTGTTGCGAGCCTTGGATTCGTTCACCCCGTCTTCCATCGAATCGACCAGCTCGATCTCTTTTCCGAGCCCTTCTTTCAATCCCTGGATGCGCTCCTGGGCGTTCTGCGCGCCGAGAAACCCGACAAAAGCGACAGCTTTCCCTCCGTCGGGACGCAATTGCGCCGCCAGGCGTCCCAGCTCGCGGCCGGCTTCGAGGTTATTCGTCCCGACAAACGCTTCCCGCCCTTCGGGTTTTCCATCGGAATCGACGGTGATGATCCTGATACCCTTCGCGCGGAGCGCCTGCATCTGCTCGAGCACCCCTTCGGCCTGACTTTCGAGCACGGAGATCCCGACCCCTTTCACGTCGCTCTGCGTCGCCAGTTGTTCGAGCCGCCGGATCTGGCCGCCTTCGGTGGCGTCGTTGCGAAGCAGCTCGACCCGCACCCCCAACTTCTGGCCGGCGTCCTTCAGGCCGCGGTCGCAGGCGTCCCAGAACGGTGAGCTGCCATTCGTCAAAATGACGATCTTGATGTCGCCAGCGCCCGACGTCCCCGCGCCTCGGGCAGCGTCCGCTCCCGTTCCACTCGCCGCCCCCCCGCCCCCCGGCCTCATCTCGCCGCCGCAACCGGGCAGGGAGAACTGGACAACGCAACACAACGCAAGCGTCAACCACAATTCACGGCGCATGATGGTCGCTCTCGGGAAAACGTGAATGGTTCGGGAACACGTCAGCATACCGGCGGCGTGCCGGGAACGTCAAATGCGCGGAGGGCGGCTATAGGTCGCTGCTCGCCAAACGGTTGCAGACTCGTCCGGTCGAGTCGATTGTCGCCACGATTGTCTGGCCGTATAAACAGGGAAAAAGTTACGCCAGCAGGAATCAAACGATGTCACAGGCGCTCACCGACCGCATTCTCGCCGAGTTGAACCGGATTCGGCTCATCGACCCGCATTCGCACATCGACCCGCACGCGGCGGCGTCCAAGACGCTGGCGGAGATCCTGGGGTATCACTACTTCACCGAGCTGGCGCATTCTGCGGGGTTGCCGAAGGAGAAAATCGAGGAGCCGGGGATTTCGCCGAAAGAGAAAGTGGCGCGGCTCGTCCCGAAACTGGGTGACTTCGAGAACACGGTGCAATACAGTTGGCTGATTCGCTTATGCCGCGAGTTTTTTGATTTTGAGGGAGAAGCGATCACGGCGGCGAACTGGGAAGGGCTGTACGATCGGGCGCTCGGGAAAATGTCGCAGCCGGGGTGGGAGGGAGAAGTCCTGGAGCGCTCGGGGCTCGACGCGGTGTTCCTGACCAACGACTTCGACGATCCGCTCGAGGGTTTCGACACGCGGCGCTACGTCCCGTGTCTGCGTACGGATGATCTCGTGTTTCATCTGGCGAAATCGGAAACACGGGCGCGGCTGACGAAGGCGACGAAGATCGAGTTCGACAATCCGGCGGAATTCGAGCTGGCGCTGGGAGCGCTGTTCGGGCATTTCACGAGTCGCGGGGGACGGGCCTGCGCGATTTCGCTTCCCCCCGATTTCGAGCCGGTACCGGTTTCAGCCTCCGCCGCTGGACATCTGCTCGCCACGACGCGGTCGGGATCGGAGTTGACGCTGGACGAGAAGCGGGTGCTGGCGCAGTTCGTGTTCTGGAAGCTCGCCGAGAAATGCTCGGAATTCAAACTCCCCTTCGACCTGATGATTGGCGTGAACCGCCGCGTGTACGAGGGAGGGGTGTATCAGGGGCTGGACTTGTTCGACAGCCGCTGTTCGCTGATCCAATACCGCCGGCTTTTCAACGCTTTTCCGCGGGTGACGTTTCCGATTTCGGTGCTGGCGCACGGGATGAACCAGGAACTGGTCGCATACAGTTGGATTTTCCCCAACGTGGTGACGAACGGGCACTGGTGGTACTCGAACACGCCGGCCTACATCGAGTTCGATTGTCGGACGCGGCTGACGGCCGTGCCGCAGATCAAGCAGATCGGGTACTACAGCGATATGTACAAGCTGGAGTTCGGGCTGCCGAAGTTTGCA
>JBLMWR010000691.1:0-3976 GCA_050257335.1 Deltaproteobacteria bacterium
ACCCGGGGCGGACGGGGCCGCCGCGCTCGCCAGTTCTGCGAGCCGCCGGGCGTCCGCCTTGCCAAATGGCCGCGGGGGGACGACCAGGTATCCGAGGGCGGCCGCGACCGTACACCCTGCCCAGGGATGATTCCGCCAAACCGACCGCCAGTCGGTCATAGCCCGGGTGTTCTCGATGAGGCCATGCACGTCTTGGCCGAGATCTCTTCGAACCTGATGCATCTGTTCTTGAAGCCGATCGATTTCAGGCGGAATGGGCGCCATGGCTTTTTTACTCCCCGGCTTGTCATGACGTGTGACGTGTCATTCCCTCCGGCAGGGCGCTCTTCAGGATGTCGCGAATCTGGCAGGTCAGTTTTTCGGTGAGCGTATCGTGGTGGAACCACTTTCGGCCGACGGCGTCCGCCAGGGCTTGTCCCAGAACCAGTCCGACTCCGACGCCAATTCCGAAGATGACCGTCACCGAGGCAAACGGGTTTTCCTCAACCCATTGCGCCGGTCGAGACGGCGTTCCGCCGTTCCGTGACGAGCGAAACCGCGTATGTTTGGCGACCATGATCACCTCCTGGCATAGACACAGGACGGGGCATGTTATTTTCGATGAATGAGCAGAGCCACCACCAGTCCCGTAAGCACCCCGGCGCCGAAACAGACGACGGCAGCCTCCGAAGGACGGCGGCGAACCATTTCCTCCGCCCCTTCATATCCCTGTCGAAGGGAGTCATATCCCTGTCGCATCGATTCGGCGGCCTGGCGGGTTCGTTCCTGAATTCGCTCGCTTGCCTGATGGGCGTAACCCCGCACGGCTTCTGTCGCCTGCTCCACCGCCGACGAGCCGCTCGCGGTCACGTCGTCGAGAAAGCGTTCCACGGCCTGGCGTCCTTCGCCCGTCTTTCGCTGGATGAGCCCCACCAGCCGATCCACGTCGCCGTCAAAATCCTGAACGTCGTCGTTGGTCAACTGCGCCCATCTGTTCCGGAGTTTTCCTTTGATTTCGTTCCAATTTCCTTGAAGCACCTGTTGATTGATCATTGGCCAACTCCTTTCGCTCGAGTAGTGAGTTCTGCCGGTCTAGAGCGGAGATCGCCCCTGAATTACGCGGATCAGTACTACGACGATCGCCAGGACCAGCAGCAGGTGGATGAAACCGCCGAGCGTGTACGAGCTCACCATCCCGAGCAGCCAGAGAACGAGCAGAATTACGAAGATCGTCCAGAGCATAAAACCCCCTTTTTCGCGGCTTGGCGCCGCCTGAGTTACGGCGAAAAACAACGCGGCTAACCCTCTTCCGGGCCCGCTACGCGCGGGACTTCCACGCCGAGTGCCGTCGCCAGTGCAATCTGGTGGTCCTGTTCCTGCATGAGGATGTCCCGGAGGTGCTCGGCGATGGCGTATTCGCCCAGCGCTTCGCACTGGCAAATGCGCTGGCGATAGTGACGAATCGTCTCATTCTCGTTGTCGAGGTCGAAGCGCAGCATGTCTTCCGGTTTCCCCGACGTCTTGACGGGTTTTGGTACGACCAGCGGCATGCCGCCCAGGTAGTCGATTTGCTCGGCAATGACGAGCGCATGCTGCAATTCCTGGGCCGCGTGCGTTTCCAGCTCTGCGGCGATATTCATATACTCCGCGCCCTTGAGCACCTTCGAATAGACGACATAGGCAATGATCGCCTGATACTCGCGGGCAAGATCTTCGTTGAGCAACGCGATCAATTCGTCGCGGGTCGGATTCCGACCTCCCATCCGCTGTGGGTTCTGGCTGGGCATGTCATTTCCTTCTGCCATTGGCAACGTTCACAATTGCATTTCCCGCGGCCGGTCGCGGCACTCAAATCCTTCCCATTTTCTTCAAATGATGTCGTGGCCAGAGCGGCAGCCAGAGGCATCCCGACGCCAACAGCGTCCGGGAACTCCTGATCCGAAGATCCGCACACCTCGTGCCGGTCACGACCGATCGGCCGCTGCCGTCGCAGCAATTCGCCCCAAGGCCAATTGCGAAGCATGCTTGCAGTTGCGGCAGCGATGGCTATCGGGCGATCCCCGACAGCATGGCCGTCGCGGCCCTTTTGCCCGGCATCCGGCAGTCGCCATTTCAGACTGGACGGCGACAGACCATTCGGCTCGGGCAGTTCACGTCACCATCTCCTTGGTCTCCATTCGCGACATTTTCACCGATGTCGACCGGGCCCGATTGCGCCAGCCGGACGGTGATCAACCGCCAGCCGACGCGGGCTCCGGTGGTTGCACCGGCCTGCGCGGGGTGACGACCGCATAATCGAGGGCGTCGATGAACTTGCGGGCCGCGATGAAATCGCTCGCCGGCATGTTCTCGATGTTGCTCCGCAGGATGTCCATCATTATGCGCGTATCGTCGTGGATTTGCGCAGCGGTGCCGGCGGTCCGGCTTGTCCAGGCGCGCAGTCCGAACTGATGTTCCAGGTCGATTCGCAGCGATGCGTACTGATCATCCATCAAAACCTCCGGCCAGGTAATCTTGCCCGTCACCGGATCGAGCTCGTCCGAGCTCAGTCGCCGCGGAAGTTCGGAGGCGGCGACTTGCGCCAATGTTTCCGGAGAGTGGCGGTTCCGTTCCATCTTCTGGATCTGAAACGCCTGGTTGGCTTCGCGCATCTGGAAATATGCCTGTGTCCATTTGTTCGCGTTCTCGATGTATTTGCTTCGCGCAATCTCGTAGTTGATCATCGCCTGCGTGGTCTGCAGGTTGTAATCTCCCTCGGCACGAATCACCTGTGCCGCGCCGAACAGAAAATTCCCCTCCACAGTCCCTCCGCCGTACGATGCGCCTCCGACAAACCAGGGACTGACGGCAACCGGGGTGACGGCGACCTGCGCGCGAGCGTCCATCGCAACGAGCATTCCGGCAAGAAAAACCCCCGCCCGCATCGCCATTCTTGTGATGTAGCACATGACACACCCCCTGGGATCAAAGTCCCGTCGTTCCGGCTGCCGCTGCCATGCGACCCCGCCTCACGGAGGGGCATGGCGGTGCGGCGGCCGGAAACTGTTCCATAACCCCTCATCCGCAACCGCATACACGGTTGAATTCTTCCGCCTCTTCTTCGATCTGCTCTTTTGCATATCCGTATCGCTGAAGTTGCACGAAACGTGCCGGGATTTGATTCCCTGGATCCCGGACTGCTGAGGTCGCCGGCGGAAATCCAGAAAACCAGAACCGGCCATTGGTTAGGACTGCAGGAATCGCACAAAAGAAAACTTCCCGAGTCCGAATTTCGACAATGATCATGACGACATGCGCACAAATTGATGCGTGGACGGTCATCGCCGGACCAGCCTGCTCGCTGTCGTGACAGGCGCTGCAAACCAGGATTCGAGTTGCTGCAACGCGATTTGAATAAAGTAAGGCGGCACAGGCGGACTTGCTTCGTACGGATTTTGCAAAGGACTGGTATGGCAAGTGCATTTTGTCGAGGAACAGCCTCGAGCTGTCGGCGCGAAGCGCCGTTTACCGTTTACAAGATGTTCGCGCGCGGGGGATTGTTCGATGAAGACTTTCGCGTCGGCGGCGATGGCAGCCTGCCTGCTGGTCACGGTCGGGGTTCTCGCGTCGGACGTGCCGTCGATGATCGAGAAACTGAAATCCAAAAAGCCCGGCATTCGAGCCCGGGCGGCCGAAAACCTCGGCGAACTCGGACCTGGCGCCGCCTCGGCCACCGACGACCTGACCGCGGCTCTCAAAGACAGCGACCCCCTCGTCCAGACGGAAACGATGATCGCTCTGGGACGCATCGGCCCGGCGGCCCGCGCGGCGGTCCCGGCGCTGGTCGCGATTCTGAAGGGCGAAAACGCCCGCCTCGGCGAGCGGGCGATCGAAACGCTCGGAGCGATCGGGCCCGACTCTGCTGAAGCCGTGCCCCTGCTCGTTGAAATTCTCAAAGGCGACGACCCGTCCCGGGCGACTGCCGCCGGGGTCGCTCTGGCGCGCGTTTTACCCCCGG
>JBLMWR010000692.1:0-5350 GCA_050257335.1 Deltaproteobacteria bacterium
GAAAGACCCCATCGATCGGCTGTCGAGTCGCGTCCAGGCCGTCGCCTGCTTCTTTCCGCCGACCGATTGTCTGAATTACGGCGAAACGGGAAAGACCCTGCTGGGAAACGACACCGCGAAAGGGGTGCGAGCCCCCTTCGACTTTCAGGAGTATGACGAAAAAACACGGGCATTCGTGCTGATCGTCGATCAGGAGAAGCGGCTGGAAATCGGCCGGCAGCTATCTCCCGTGTACCATTTCAGCGCTGATGACCCGCCGACATTCATCATGCACGGCGATGCCGACCCGCTCGTGCCGCTGCAGCAGTCGCAGCTCATCATCGAGAAGCTGAAGGACGTTAACGTCCCCTGCGAACTGGTCGTCAAATCCGGCGGCGCCCATCCCTGGCCCGACATCGGGGCCGACATCCCGAAACTGGCCGACTGGTTCGACAAGCACTTGGTGAAAAACTAGGTGCCGTCAACTCTTAACTGCCGGCTTCTTCTTGCGGGCGTTCTTCGGCAGGTTCTTTGGCTGCGCCGTACGGGTCGTTCAAGCTACGGTTCCGGCAGCCGTGAAAGCCGGGCCACGTTGCCATCTGGATCCGGCTTGTTGCCGCCGCCGTGGCTGGTCGCTCCATCCGCCATCTTTGACGCCGTTCGCCTCCAGTTTTATCCATGCGGCCAGGGGAAATGGGCGGGCTCCCCGCCCATCACTCCTGCCTTGGCGCGGCGGCGTATTTGCGGGCCTTGTCGGAAATGTCGTGCCGGCACCAGGCGCCGTCCCAGCGGATGCACTTGACCGCCTGATAGGCGCGCAATTTGGCGTCGCCGATGTTGTCCCCCAGGGCAGTGACTCCCAGCACGCGGCCGCCGTTGGTGACGGGCTGGCCGCCGCGCAGCATCGTGCCGGCGTGGAAGACCTTGACGTTCGACAGCCGGCTCGCCTCGTCGAGACCGCGGATCGCCGCTCCCTTTTCGTACTCGCCGGGATAACCGGCGGCGGCCATCACGACGCAGACGGCCGGTCGCGGGTCCCATTCCAGCGGAGGCAGCTCGCTTAACGTCCCGTCGGCGACCGCCAGGAGGACTTTGGCCAGGTCGGTCTTGAGCCGCATGAGCAGCGGCTGGCATTCGGGGTCGCCGAAGCGGGTGTTGAATTCGAGGACTTTCGGTCCCTGGTGGGTGATCATGAGGCCGGCGTAGAGGACCCCCTTGAACGGCCGCCCGCGCTTTTTCATGGCGTGCACCGTGGGAACCAGAATCTGGGCGATGATCTGGTCCATCAGGGGCGGGGTGATCAGCGGGGCGGGGCTGTAGGCCCCCATTCCGCCGGTATTGGGGCCCTGGTCGTCGTCAAAGGCGGCCTTGTGGTCCTGCGAAGTTTCCAGGGGAACGATCGTGCTGCCGTCGGTGAGTGCCAGAATGCTTGCCTCTTCACCGTCGAGTTTCTCTTCGATGATGATCCGCTTTCCTGCTTCGCCGAATTCCTTCTGCCGCATGATCCGGCGGATGGCATCGAGCGCGACGGCCTTGTTTTCGCAGACCGTGACCCCCTTTCCGGCCGCCAGACCGTCGGCCTTGACGACGAGCGCCCGCTCTTCGCGGTCGGCGATGAAAGCCTCGGCCGAATCGGCATCGGAAAAAATCTGGGCTTCGGCGGTGGGAATGGTCGCCTGGCGGAGCAGGTCCTTGGCAAAGACCTTGCTTCCTTCCAGCTCGGCAGTCAGCCGCGACGGTCCGAAAATCCGCAGCCCCTCCTGCTCGAACACATCCACGATTCCCGCCACCAGCAGCGCTTCAGGGCCGACAACCGTCAAGTCGATATTCTCGGACTTCGCGAACTTCGCCAGTCCGTCGATGTTGGCGGCGCCGATGTCGACGTTGAGGGCGTCGATCGCAGTCCCGGCATTTCCTGGCGCGCAGAAGACCTTGGAAACGACGGGGGATTGCGCCAGCTTCCAGACCAGCGCATGCTCGCGTCCCCCCTGTCCGACCACCAGAACCTTCATGGGCACATGTCTCCGACTCGACGAAAGCGATCAATCCCAGATAACAATAACTTGAGAAACGGAAAAGCGGTAGTTAACAGAAAACACCGCACAAGACCTGGAATCGCGAAGTCCGGATATGAGGTGCATCCGTTAATTGGGGTGGTGCGGACGTTCAGTGAGCGAGATAACTTGGGCGGGTGGCGCGGCCGCCCCGTCAGGGTGGGCGGGTCGCTTTAGCGACAAGATGCGGCGCCGTGCGGGTACGACTGAGTACGCGACTTTCCGTTGCAGGAAGTGACATGCAAGCGGATTCGTCTGACGTCCGGAACGCGGATGGCGGAGCATCTTGTCGCTTCGCGACCCGGCTGGTGCTTCGCACACGGCCGGGCCACCCACCCAATTCCCCACCCCCGCTTAACGGATGCAGCCGCAACGTACGGGCGATCGCGCCGCTTTCTTTTCACCGCGGAGTCTGGGTGGTAGACTTGGAAGCTACGATTGGGCTAAACGCGGCCGTTATTCTCACGGGGGGCGATTCGCCATGCCGGCAGTTGATTCGGAACAGCTTCAGGCCGAAGGAGGCGTTTCCCGGCGCGATTTTCTGCGGCTCGGGGGACTGAGTGTCCTGGGACTGTCGGTGGCTGAGCAGCGGGCCCGTGCCGAAGCCAGCGGGAAGGGGCTGCGGCGCTGCATCTTCATCCTGATGACCGGCGGCCCGAGCCACCTGGAGACCTTCGACCCCAAACCGGGGGCCCCGGGTGAAATTCGCGGGCCGTTCAAGCCGATCGCGACAGCGACGCCCGGCCTTCAGTTCTGTGAAACGCTTCCGCTGCTGGCGCAGCGCAGCGGCAAATTCACCGTGGTGCGCTCGATGTTCCACGATGCCAGCCCGATTCACGAAACGGGCCAACAGTTGATTCAGACCGGCCGCCTGGTGCGGAAAGACCTTGTGCCCCCCAGTCTCGGGTCGATCGTTTCGCGGTTGCTCGGGTCGCGAAACGATTTGCCCCCTTACGCGGTGCTTCCCCGGCCGTTGGGAGATACGGGCGTCTCCATCTGGCAGGGGCAGCGGGCCGGCGATCTGGGGATGGAGTTTGATCCGTGGGACGTGGGGATTGCGGATTGCGGATTGCGAAATGAGGAATTGGGAATCCCGGCGGGCAGCATTCCCAACTCCGCCCCGTCTGAATCTGGACCGGGGCGACTTCCGAACTGCGATGCAATGCGGATGGCTACGGCGGCCAACTGCACGGCCGAGCCGGAGGCCTACCGCCGCAGCTACGGCGACAGCGAGTTCGGCCGAAGTTGCCTCGCCGCGCGGCGGCTGGTCGAGCAGGGGGTGCGATTTGTCACGGTCAACATGTTCGACAGTCTGGCAGAACGGGTCACGTGGGATTGTCACGCGAACGCAAGCTGGGCGCCCGCGACTCTGGCCGACTACCGCAATGCCCTCTGCCCCGAATTCGACCGGGCTTTCAGTACGCTCCTGGACGACCTCGAGCAGCGCGGCATGCTCAAGGAGACGCTCGTCGTTGCCGCCGGCGAATTTGGGCGGACGCCGCGCGTCAATGAGCAGGGGGGGCGCGATCACTGGCCGGGCGTCTGGTCGGCACTTCTGGCCGGCGGGGGGATTGCGGGCGGCCAGGTGCTCGGGGCCAGCGACGCCCGGGGGATGTTCCCTGCCGAGCGACCGGTGGCCCCGGCCGAACTGGCGGCGACGATTTTGCACGTGCTTGGGATCGATCTGGCGACTCGCCTCAAGCTTCCGCAGGGGGCCGAGATCGCGCTGGCCGATGCCGAGCCCATCCAGGAACTGGTCGGGTGAAAAGCCGCAGTCTCGCGCGGTCCACGTGACTCGAGGGCGTGCATGCCCGATCCGCCGCCGCGGACAACGAGAATGAATTTAACTGCATCATCTGCGGTTCTTGTTAGTCGTTCCGCAATTCATCGTGACATATCGAAGAGGCCGACGCAAAACCGGAATGGTGCAAAGGCAACGGATTGCCTTTTTTTTGGGGGGACCCAGTCAGCGTTCCCTATGCGGGTTTCAAGCCGCGTCTCGGTGTCCGCTGGCGGGGGGCGGAAGACGAAGAAGGATCACGTCGGCCTGCCGCCGCGACGGATTTTCGCGATTCCGCAGTTCGGCTGGTCGCGGATCAGCGAGTTGTCCCGCCAGCGATCCCGCGCGGCCAGTTCCCTTCGTCGCCTCGAGCAGATCCTGCAGGCGCAGGATTTCGTGATCGGCATCGACGATGAGCCGGTCGAGAACAGCGATGCGCGTCTGCATAAACGCCTCGACCTCGCGGGCGAAGTCGAATATTCGGACTTCCGGGTTCTCGACGCCCGCCTCGGCGCTCCTCTCGACGGCCGTGGCGACTTCTGTTACCCGCGACGACTGCCGGTGATTGGCGGGCTTCCGACTGTGCAGGGACGCCCGCCGGATCAGGAATACGAAAATGACGACTGCGACGCCGAGGACGATCAACGGCTGGCCTGCGGCCAGGTCCGCGGGAATCATAGATCGCTCCTGGGGCGCTTAGTGGTGATGGTGGTGCCCATCGCCATGGTCGTGGTCGTGTGAATGATCGTGTGAATGGTCATGATCGTGCGCATCATCGCGCGATTGTTCATGCGTATGTTCGTGACTGTGGTCCGATGGCGCGTCCTTCGACACGTTCCCCATGGAATCAAGTCCGGCAATCAGCGCGGCCTTGTTCTGCTCGAACGCCAGTTCCGCCGCCCGATACACGTCGCGCAAAGGGACCGCGTACTGGGCCGCCAGTCTGGCACAAGAGTCGTATTCGGGAGTGAACACCACGCTGGCGGCATGCCGCCCCAGCTTGGCGGCGACGGGGCCCCACGGGGTCTCGACAGTACAGGCTTGCCGCACGCGCTTGTGGCGCTCGATGATTTGCCGGCGCACGCCGAACGTCGCCGTTTCCGCGAACAGGATGGCCTCCAGACGTTCCCCGTCTTCCAGGCGGCAGATGACCGCCAGGAGCGTTCCCGGACGGTCTTTTTTCATCTGGATGGAGACGGAATAGACGTCGAGCGCTCCGGCGGCGAGCAGTTTCTGCCTGGCGTAGCCGATCGTTTCCGCAGAAACATCGTCGAGATTCGTTTCCAGAAGCAGCACCCGGTCGGACTGCGGGGCACTGGCGGCAGTCCCCACGATCAGCCGCAGGATGTTGGCCCGGTCGGGGAAATCCTTCGTTCCCGCGCCATAACCAATGCGCTCGATCGACATCGTGGGAAGCGGCCCAAACCGCGTAACGAGTGTCTTCAGAATCGCCGCGCCGGTGGGCGTCGTCAGCTCCGCGTCAATCGGTACCTCAGCCAGCGGGATCCCTTTGAGAAGCTCGGCGGTCCCGGGCGTC
>JBLMWR010000693.1:0-3705 GCA_050257335.1 Deltaproteobacteria bacterium
CGGTCCTGTCCGAACGCGAACAGAAAATCGCCGTTTCTCTTGAAGACGCAGACCTGCCGCAGGCCGCTGTCCACAACGTAAAGCCGCTCGGCCAACGCGACGAGAGCGACCGGCCTGCGAAGCTGGGTCCCTTTGTCCAAAGCGCAGAACTGCCGGTAGTCGCGCGTGCGCAGATCGAATGCGTGCACGACGGCCCCCCCCGTATCCGCGACGTACATGATCCCCGTCGGATCGACCGCCACGGCGTAGGGCGAAACCAGGACCCCCACCGGCTTGGGGCCGAACAGCAGCGCCCCCACCCCCTCGAAGAACGAGCCGCGCTTCTCCATGTCCGATTCCGTGGACACCGCGCCCAGGTACGTGATGCGCGGCTGTTCGGGCGGCTCGGGCCATACCACCGGCGTCTGGGGCGCTTTCCATATCTCGGACCCTTGCGGGCCGCACCCGATGCCCGCCAGGGTCAACATGACGGAAAGGGCCGCCAGTCTCATTGAGGGGCCCCCAACGCATAATTGGATCCCCAGACGCGATGAAGCGCGCTTGGGGGGCCCTTCCGCGTGGGGGAACCCCGAGCAACCTTCCGTGGCGGCGCCACCGCTGGTCTCGTGAACCAGGATATTCATCCGTTGAGTTCTCATGATTCCGGAAATCCCCGCCGCATGCGTCAGAAACGCCGCACGGCCCTGAGATAGAAAAAAATGCTGTCGATCCGGTCGTCCCGGCGTTCGAGGAAGCTCAGTTCCGCGCCGACCGTGGCTGTGACCTGCCGGTATTGATACCCCAAATGGCTGTCGATCTGAAATCCTCTGGTGGTCCCGAAGCGCGTGTCTTCCTCATTGAGATAGTTCACCGTGCTGGATATGTTCCAGTTGTCGGTCAGTTGGCTGAAGATTTCGGCGGTCGTCTCGAACAGTCGCACCTGCCGGGCGTCCGGCTCGCCGAAATCCAGCCATTGATTCGCGACCCCGAGGCTCGCCGTGGTCGCCGGTCCGATCGTCCAGCGGTAGCGGCCTGCCAGTTTCTTGCTGATCGTGGGGATCAGGGTCGAGTCCTCGATATAGTACTCCGCCACCAGGAACAGGCCGTTGTTCGTGTAGTCCAGGCCGACCGTCTGGGCCAGGTATTCGTCGGCAACGACAGCGCCCACGTTCGAGGTGATATCCTGCCGTTGCATCCGCAACCCGTAGTACGCCGAGACTCCGTTTTTGAACTGCTCGCGGATCGTGAAGCTCTGGAGGAAGGTGTCCTCCTGCCGTTGGGGATCCACGAGGAACTCGTAATCGACGAGGAAGTCCTGGCCGCGGGTGAAATTCGGGGGGATTGCACCGCCGACGACGAACGTCGTGAGGAACACGCGGCCGTTCTGCTGCGAGATCGTGTAGTCGTCGCCCGGCTGGAACAGCAGGCCGCCGGCGGTCCTGACCCGGATGGTCGAGACGTCGATATTCGTACGATCCAGCGCGATGGGGGCCACGTCGGTCGCCGTGTGCGCTTCCCCCACGACCGCCGCCCGGCCGGCCCCTCCCGTCTGATCGCTGCGGGTGAAACTGGCGTCATAGCTGCTAAACAAGGTGCCCCAGGGATTCGTCTTGCTGTAGCTCAGCGCGAAGATCCCGCCGTACTGGACCAGATTCCCATCCGGCCCCAGTTCCGTCCGGGAGGCGAAGGCATCGGCATTCGTCACGAGGCTCTCGAACAGGTGGTACTCGACGCCCGCCAGTCCGCGGATCTGCTGATTCCTCAGGGTGTCCCGCTCCAGGTTGTCGTATTGCAGATCGTAGCGGCTGAGGAAGTTGGGGGTATGCTGCAGCCTCAGACGCTCCTGCAGGCGGAGCTCCTGGTACTCGAAAGACCCACTCTGATCGATGTAGCTGAAGAGGGAGTCGAGGCGATGCTGCTGATCCGCGCCGAACAGAAAGTCGTGCAGGAAGTTGTAGGCGTTCGTATCCGTGTCCACCACGGCCCCCACGGTCTCCTGGGTCGCCTCGATGTGGTCGAAATCGAAATGCATGTGCGAGAACCGGCTGAAATCGTGATCGACGGAGTAGCGGAACCGCTGCTCGTCGCGCGAGAAAAAGTCCGGCGCGAAATGCTGGAACCCCTCCTGGTCGATTTCACTGCGGCTATATTGGAACATCATCGGCCAGGATTCCCAGCGCAGCAAGGCGGCCGCGGATTCGCTTTGCTGGTTGACCCACAGGGGCGACAGAAACTGCCGGGGAATCAGCTCCTGCGTCTTGCTGGCGTTGACCAGGCCGGAGTAGGGCTTGGTGCGCAGAATCTGGGCGGACACCTGGTACTCGCTGAGCTGCCCGGTGCTCCAGCCCGACAGGTCGTCCGACTCGATGTTCTGTTGCGCCAATCCGGCTCCCACCATCACGTCATAGTTCAGGAAATCGGGATGATACACGTCGCCCGTGGTCGCGAGCCGCAGCCGTTCTTCGAACACGTTGCTTTTGCTCTCCCGTTTTTCGGGACCTGATTCCTGTTTATCGGTGCTATGCGCGACCACGCCTTCAATTTCACCGCGAATTCTGTCGTGTCGAATCAAGGGCCGCTCTTGATCCCGCACGGTCACGCCGCAGCCGGCCAATATTATCAGACTCAGCCCACCGCACAACAGGCGTCCGAGGACCCGCCGGGTGGGCCATAGCCATGTCGGGCTGCGCCGGGTCCCCAAGTGCGATGCATCGCGTTTGGGAGGGGTTCCCCAACGCGGAATTATGCGTTGGGGGCTCCGAGCGCGTCTTGCCGTGTTGCGTGATCGGTTCAACAAGTTGTCAATTTCCGCGTCTCGATCGCACCCTCCGTGATCCTCGATCTCAGACGCACTATTTCATGGCACCCTCGTCAAGGGGCTCCCCGACGCGAGATGGGGTCCCCAAACGCGAGGAATCGCGTTTGGGGGGCCCTTCTGCGTTGGGGACCCCGGGTTGTCCCGGCAGCGCCGGGTTTCCCTCAATTCTTTCGAGGTAGGTTCGGGCCGTCTCCTTCATCGGCCCCGGAATAGAGTGATCGGCGAGGACCTGGCGGAAGCCTTCGCGGGCCTCCGCTACGTGTCCGGCGTGATACAGCTTGATACTGTGATAGTACAGCTCCGCCATGATTCGCGTCTGCTCGCGGCGACGGTCCCGAATCGCGCGCAGAGCGGCGGCCGGACCTTCGGTTGCCGTAGAGGCTTCCGGTGCCGTTGGTGTTGCCGCGCGTTGCGGAAGCTGGTTCGGTTCCTTCGTTTGCAGGGTCTCGACCTGTCGCAGGACCTCCACCAGGGCGGGCTTCTCCGTGTCGGCCGGAAGGTCGCTGCCGAGCAGGATTTCGAGATAGGCGCGGGCCGGCCACCACTGCCCCTTCTCCAGGTAGTCCAGCGTCGTGCGGGACAGCGCCAGGAAATCCTGGCCCTGCGTCAGATCGCTCCGCGCCCGCCGCAACGCCTCCTCATAACTGCGGCGGTAGATCTCGGAGCGGTACTCCAGGCCCGCCGGCTGGTCGAGGAACGTCTGGCGCAGCAGGCCCCGCCCTGTACTGGCATGGCCCTCGTGGCAGTCGATGCACCGCGCATAGGATGCTTCAGCGTGATTCTTGATCTGGCGGATGGCCTGTTCCTCGTGGCATTGATAGCACAGGTCGGGCACGGGCTTGCGAAGCAGAGACTCATTTTTGGCTTTGTGCGGCTCGTGGCACAGCAGGCAGTTGCCGGTAGCCACC
>JBLMWR010000694.1:0-3933 GCA_050257335.1 Deltaproteobacteria bacterium
ATTTCAGTGCTCTCACTTTGACTCAGTGCCTCAGTGATTCTCGCGACCGCGCCCATCCTCATCAACTCCTGCGCCTCCTCGTCGGTCAGTTCGATCTCTTGGCCTTGCGCCAGGCGAATGAACCGGCCCGCGGCCATCGCATTCATCGTCTCGACTGCAATATATTTCGCCACGCTGTTCCTCCGATTCTGAAACGGATGCCAGCAAGTTTGGCCATCCCAGTGCAACACCGGCACGTCGAAGCGCCCGTTGCTGATGAATCGTTTCTTTAGGCAATCTTCCGCAAAGCGCAAATCCGGACACCAGTTCTGGTCGCGCGGCACGGTGCCGGTGAATTCAATCGCCTCGAGCACATGCCTCCGGATCAAGGTGCAGCCGAATCCGGCGCCGCTGATCCGATGCACGATTTCCTGGCGCGCCCGGCTCAGCTCCGGCCGGTAGTTGCTCAGGCTCATGCCGAGGTTTCTATCGTTGATGTACTGAAACGTGTTCAGCATCTTCTGTCCGTGCCGCAGCAGATAGGGTGCATACACCACATCGCCCGGCGTCTCGGCCATCCGTTTCGCCGCCTCCGGATCCGGCAGCACATTGTCGTGCTCGACCGTCAGTAGTGCATCCCAGTGACCCTGCAGAAAGTACAGGCGCGCTTGCTGATACTGGTGCAGCACATTTCGGTAACTTGTCTTGTGGCGCCGGTCGTTCTCGTCATAGATCGGGTAGGGATTGTCCGTGGTCACGTGCCAGTCGAAATCAATCCCTACCTGCTCTTTGATCGCCCGCTCGACCTCCGGCCGGATCGCATCCTCATTTGTCTGCGGATCGATCCACGTCGGCGTGAAGATCAGTAGGGATAGTCCCATGTGACTATCCTCTCCATGTGACTATCCTTCCTCTTTACGCCGTCGGATGTTTCCCGTACAAAACCGCTTCCGCGATCAGCACCTTGAACACCACGGCGAAGTAATAGAACAGGTTCACCTGCCCGGTCGCCGCCGCGCTGTAGGGATCTCGCAGGAACGTCATGCCCGGGCTCTCGCGGTATCCGACGTAAGCGAAGTTACCGAATGCCACCGACTTGTTCCCGGCGCCGATCGCCGCCATGGATTCGCTGTTGTAGACCGGAAAGCCCGAAAGGGTCGGCCGGGTCGCCACCACGCCGGCCGGCGTGCTCTGGTACAGGAACAGGTTCCCCGTCAGCTTGCGGTAAGCGCCTTCGGTCGCTCGCCTCATCACGAATGCCGCGCCTTCGCCGTATTCGCCTTTGAGGTTGTACATCAGCGTCTCGGGATCTCCCGACGTCGCCGCGGCCGCAGTCCCCAGCGCCACGCTCGTCCCGTTGGCCAGCACTTCGGTGAAGAGCAGCGCGTTATAAGTCAGCGCCGCCGCGCGGCCCACGTAGTCGTTCAGGAACGCCAGCAGGTTGCTGTCTTCGTCGTTCAACAGTTGGTTCGACAGCGTGACCTTCTTCGTGTAGTAGGCCAGCGTCATGGCCGCCTGGCCGAGCGCCGGCGCGTCCCGATCGAAACTGTTCGCCTCGGTCGTCAGCACGAACTGATTCGCCGTTCCGTCGTCAATCGGAACGTTGACCGTCGTTCCGACGCCCGGAATCCGCAGGCAGCCCAGCGTGCCGACCAGCGACATCGCATCGCGCTTGGCGATGATGCCCTGATAGTGGCCCGTCGGCACGGCATACCCGCCGTCGGCCGGCGTCCCGATGTTCATGTCGGTATCGTTCGATGCCGCGAGCAGATCCATCAGCCCGCTCGCATCTCCGCGCCGGACGTACCGCGCCAGCGCTGCCACTTCGTCTCGCTTGCGCTGGGCCTCGTTCGAGTTCGGCGCCACAGGGTCGGCGCGCCGCTCGTGGTTCTGCGGCCCCAGTTCTGCCATCATCCGCGCCGTCCGATCAGCCCGCTCGATGGTCGCCTTCAGGTTGTCGGCCTGCGTCGTCAGCGCGTCCACCTGCGTGTTTTCCTCGACCGTCGTCTCGCGGTCTTCCTCCAGAGCCTTCTTCAGAATCGCGTCGGCCTGGCTCAGAAGCGCCGCACGCTTCGCCATCAATTCGCGCACATTGTCCATCTCAATCCTCCTCAAAATATTTTTGTGCCAATTCGAGCCTGCGGCGCATCAGCGCGATTCGCGCCTGGCTGTTGACCCCATCCATAGGAGCAGACGTTGGGGCAGACGTTGGGGCAGACCCGAGTGTCTGCCCTTCCCCCTCTGCCTTCACTCCCGCCAATCTCCGCACCGTCTCGTCCGCCCCGGCGATCCGGTCGATCATCCCCGCGGCCTTCGCGTCCTTCGCGGTGAGCACCCGGCCTTCACCGTACTCTGCCCGGACCCGCGACGGTGCGATCTGGCGCCCCTTCGCCACGTCGCCGATGAACAGTTCATACGCATCGTCGACGATCGTCTGCATGTGTGCCCGTGCCTCGTCGGTCAGCGGCTCGTCGAAGTTTCCTTCCGTCTTATATCGACCGGCGGAGATGTAGGAAATCTTAACGCCGTTCTTTTCATAGAACGCCGACCAGTCCTCGTGCACCGCGAACACGCCGACCGACCCGACCAGTGCCTCCGGCGTGGCCACGATCTCATCCGCCTGTGCAGCGATCCAATAGGCCGCGCTGGCCGTCAGCGAATTCGCCAGCGCCACCACGTGCTTCGAAGCGCGCAGCCGCTTCACCTCCGCGGCCAGCTCGGGCATGCCGCTCACGGTTCCCCCAGGCGAATCGATATCGAGCAGCACCGTCCCGATCGTCTCATCCTCCGCCACTTCGCGCAGCGTTTTCGTCAGCCGCTCGATCGACGTCCCGCCGAACAGCATCGACCAGATCGAGTCTCGCCGCGTGATGGCCCCCATCACGGGGATCCGCGCCACCCGGCCCGTCTTCGGGCCCGGCCGCGACATCGCCTCGATCTCGACGTACTCGTCGTACTCGTCGGGCTTCTCGTGGAGCACGCCCGCCGTGGCCAGCATTTGCTGCAGCGCCGTCGGCAGGATCGCCCACGGCTCCAGTGCCGCCAGCCTCATGATTTCGCCACGGCCCATCACCCCGATAGCATCTGCTGACTGCTGACCGCTGACTGCTGACTGCTGATCGCTGACCGCTGACTGCAACTCTGGCGGCTCCTTCCCGGCATCGCGGATGTGTTTCGCCAGGTGGTCGTACACCCCCCGCCGGTCCGCATCCGGGATCGTCGTGCCGGTCCGCCCGCCATTGAGAATGCCGATACCGGCCGAGCAGCCGTTCGTGTTCGCGTCTCCCGGCGTCCCGTCGGCGCCGACCATGTGGTGGATGAACTTATAATCGCTCTTGTTGCCCTCGTCGGCCCCCGGGTCGTACCACGCGTAGATCTTCCCGTAATACGCGCGATTCTCGCCGCTGCGCACCTTCGTCTTCTGCTCCGGCCCGTCCCAGGCCACGTCCGTCGTGCCGGTGGTGTGTGATTTGAATGCTGGCATCTAATGCCTCCCATTTCCTGCGAGCACTGATTCCCACGACGACGTCGCATCCGTAGGGGCAGACCCGAGTGTCTGCCCGCTATTCGGCGCGATCGCTGGCGGCTCGCCGACAATCCCCATATTCAGCGGGACCAAGTATTTATCCAGCTGCGCGTTGTCCTGGTTCAAATTCTCTTTTTCGCGCACTTCGTTGCGCGTCATCCAGCCCGCGTTGATGGCCGTTGTGTACGCCGCGAAGCGCGACGCCGTATCGCCGCGCAGCAGCGAATCGATCAGGAATTCGGCGAAGTACCTCGCGCGCTCGGACTCCAGCAGGATCGATCGGCTGATCTCCTGCTCCCAGCGCGTGAACCACGGCATCATCGTGTAAATCACGAACTCCAGCGATTGCTGCTCGATGTTCGAGAACGTCGCCTGCTCCAGGTCGCTGATTAAATGGGGTGGAACGCGGAACAGCCGCGCGATCTCGC
>JBLMWR010000695.1:0-2501 GCA_050257335.1 Deltaproteobacteria bacterium
GGCGGGCACCGCAGCGGGGGAATACCGGAGTGGGGGAGTAGAGGAGTGGGGGAGTGACGGAGTGGGAGGGGAAATTGCAAATGGAAAATTGAAAATTGCAAATCGCAAATTGGCGGGGACCGACAACCTCTATTCCACATTCCGCACTCCGCATTCCGAACTCCTCACCAATCCGAAATCTCGTCACGTCCTGCCGGCTGAAGCCGGGACTACGAACGCGGTTCCCGATTACCATTTCATTACCATTCCCGCCGCCCGCCCTCTGTGCCTCAAGCCGCGCCCCATTCCGATCGAAGTCGTCTCGGTCGTCCCCGACGGGCCTCCCGTCCGTTTTCGCTGGCACGCCGCCGAGCACGTCATCCAGTACAGTTGGGGCCCGGAGCGAATCGAAACCGGCTGGTGGCGCGGCCCGCATGTACAGCGCGACTACTACCGCGTCGAAACCGCCATCGGCCAGCGCTTCTGGCTCTTCCGCCAGAACGACACCGGGAAGTGGTTCCTCCACGGGATGTTCGAGTGAAACAGGTCGAAAGGGGTGAAGAGTCAAAGGGGTCGAAAAGCAAAAACCACCGACCGCTTGTTCAGCCGCGAGGCGCAGCCGAGTGCCTTTTCTTAATCTGCGAAAATCTGCGCAATCTGTGGATATTCTTTTTGTCCATCTCACTGAAGATCTTGCGCAGTGAACGCTCAGTTGCCATTCCGCGCGACCCCCCCCTGCCCCCCCTTGCTAAGGGGGGAGACGCGCGGGGCAAGCCCCGCGGCTAAACATGGTCTGTCCTTCAATCTCGTTGACCCTTTCGACGCCTTCGACCCCTTTTGACCTTTTCGACCCCCATTCGTCATGCCCGAACTTCCCCCACCGAAACGTCAGCCTGTCATTGAGCCGGAGCTCGCGCGATTCCCGGCAGCCGCCGGCGTGGCGTACGCCGAGCTGCACTGCCGGACGAATTTTTCGTTCCTGGAAGGGGCTTCGCATCCCGATGAGCTGGTGCAGACGGCGATGGCGCTGGGCTATCGGGCGCTGGCGATCACCGATCGCAACAGCCTCGCCGGCGTCGTGCGGGCGCACGTCGCGGCCAGAGCGGCAGGGTTGAAACTGCTGATCGGCGCCGAAATCACCCCCATCGACGCGCCGCCGGTCGTTCTACTGGCAACCGATCACGCCGCCTACGGCCGGCTCTGCCGGCTCCTCACCCGTGGCCGGCGCAATGCCCCCAAAGGAGAGTGCCGACTGACTCTCGACGATCTGGCTGAATACGCCGGCGGCTTACTGGCCGGCGTCGTTCTCAAACATTGCTGGAGTTCAGGCTTTTCCGACGCGCCGGGACACCGCCTGCCGTCGGATACCATTTGCTCTCGCGTTGTGGCCGGTCTCCCGACTGTTGTGGCCGGTCTCCTGACCGAGCCATCCGCCACGACCGCGGCAGGGTCAGGAGACCCGCGCCGAACAAGCTTGTTGGAGTCCCGCCTTCAGGCGGTTCGCCGGGAACGCTCGCCGGCTGAAGCCGGGACTCCAGCATCAAACGCACTCCACACCTACCGCGAGATTTTCTCCGACCGCTGTTACGCTCTCGCCGAGCTGCATCACGGCCCCGACGACCGGCTGCTCCTGGCGCAGATGCAGCAGATCGCCAGAGCGCATCGCCTTCCCCTCGTCGCCGCCAATGACGTGCACTACCACGAACCCGACCGCCGGTTTCTCGCCGATGTCCTCGCTGCGACCCGCGCAGGATGCACCGTGGCTGAGCTGGGATACCGGCAGTTCCCCAACGCCGAGCGGCATCTCAAGTCTCCCGCCCGGATGGCCGAGCTTTTCGCCGGCGCGCCGCAGCTCATTTCCCGCACCGTCGAAATCGCCGATCGCTGCACCTTCTCGCTCGACGAGCTGCGCTACGAATATCCCGAAGAGCTGGCGCCGGCGGGGATGAAGCCGTTCGAATATCTCACGCAACTGACCTGGCAGGGAGCGCGCGCCCGATATCCGCAGGGACTCCCCGAAAAGATCCGCGGCCTGATCGAGCACGAGCTGCAACTGATCGCCGAGCTGCATTACGAGGCCTATTTTCTCACGGTCCGTGATCTCGTACAGTTCGCCCGCAGCCGGGGGATTCTGTGCCAGGGGCGCGGCTCGGCGGCCAACTCGGCGGTCTGTTTCTGTCTGGGAGTTACCTCGGTCGATCCCGAACGAATCGACGTCCTGTTCGAGCGGTTCGTCAGCAAAGAGCGGAACGAAGCCCCCGACATCGACGTCGATTTCGAGCACGCGCGGCGCGAAGAGGTGATCCAGTATGTCTATGACAAATACGGCCGCGAGCGGGCCGCCATGACGGCCGAGGTCATCTGCTACCGCTCCAAGTCGGCGGTCCGCGACGTGGGAAAGGCGCTGGGCCTCTCGCTCGACCGCGTCGACGCCCTCGCCAAATCGTTCGAGCACTACAGCGACGACGACCGGCTCGCCCGCCGCTTCCGCGAGGCGGGGTTGGCCCCGCGATCGCGCCTCG
>JBLMWR010000696.1:0-3257 GCA_050257335.1 Deltaproteobacteria bacterium
CTCTTACCTGGGTCGCGTGCTCGACAGTTTCGGGTTGAGCGACCGCTGGGCCTATCGCGCCAGCTATGCCGATGGCCGCTGGTATGGTCCGCTGGCGGGCCAGGCGATCGACCTTTTACGCTCCGCGGATGCAGTGCTGAACATCACAGGTTCGACGACGCCGGAGGAGATCGGCGTCCCTTGCCGACTGGTTTACATCGGCACCGATCCCGTACTCCAGGAGCTGAGAATCGCGGACGGCGATGAAGTCCTGCGCGAGCGGGTCGCCGCGCACGTGGCTCATTTTACCTACGGCGAGAATATCGGCAGCCCGATTTGCCCCGTGCCGCCTCTTCCCTTCCCGACACGGCCCATGCGGCAGCCGATCGTGCTCGATCTTTGGGACGGCGGACCTCCGTCGCGCACGGCGTTTACCACGGTCACCAACTGGGAAGTCCGAGGATATGATGTGGAGTTTCTCGGCCAGCGCTATACGTGGAGCAAGCACCACGAGTACCTCAAGATCATTGACCTGCCGCACAAGACAGACGCCTGCCTGGAACTGGCGATGGGCTTGTCAGGAGTGTCGCCGGAAGTGCGCGAGCTGCTGCGGCACAACGGCTGGTTGACCGTCGATGCCTACGAGATGTCGCTCGATCCATGGCCCTATCGCGATTACATCCGCAATTCCGCGGCCGAGCTCAGCGTGGCCAAGGATATGGTCGCGCGCACGAAGTGCGGCTGGTTCAGCGAACGAAGCGCGTGTTATCTGGCCGCTGGCCGGCCGGTGATTACCCAGGACACTGGCTTTGGCCGCACGCTGCCCACCAGCAGGGGGCTGTTCGCCTTTAAGACAGCCGACGACATTCTGACTGCGATTGACGCCGTTCAGGGCGACTACGCCGGGCACAGCCGGGCCGCAAAAGCCATCGCCGAGGAATTCTTTAGAGCCGAAACGGTGCTGGGCAAGGTTCTCGACGTCGTGGGGCTTTAAGCCATGTCTGCTGCATGCCGACTGATCGTGAACGCGGACGACTTCGGTCAGAGTCCCGGGGTCAACCGGGGTGTTTTACAGGGGCACGACGAGGGCATTGTCGCGAGCGCCAGTCTGATGGTCCGCTGGCCGGCCGCCGCTGACGCCGCACTGGCGGTGCGGTCGCGACCGCGGCTCAGCCTCGGCTTGCACGTCGATCTGGGCGAATGGAGGTTCGAAGAGGGTCAGTGGGTCCCCGTTTATGGGGTTGTTTCGCTCGACGACGCCGACGCGATCAGGTCTGAAATCCATCAGCAGCTTGAAACCTTTCGCCGATTCGTCGGTTATGATCCCACCCACATTGACTCTCATCAGCACGTCCACCGACGGGAACCTGCGCGTTCGGTATTCGCAACGCTGGCTCGCGAACTGGGCGTTCCACTCCGGCATTTCGCCCGGAACGTTCGGTACTGCGGCGATTTTTACGGCCAGGATGAACGCGGGGCAACGGCCGCCAAAGTCCTCAGCACCGAGCATCTCATCACGATCTTGGAGTCATTGCCGCCGGGAGTCACCGAACTGGCCTGCCATCCCGCCAGTGTCGCCGACCTGCCGACGATGTACAGCCATGAACGGCTGATGGAGCTGGCCGTCCTTTGCGACGAGCGTGTCAAACAAACGATTGCGTCGCTCGGGATCGAACTGTGCTCGTTCCACGATGTGAGCGGTGAGCCTGTCGAACGATCCCGGGTTGGGGGAATACCATGAGAGTGCTTGTGGCCGGTTGGTTCAGTTTCGAGCAGATGGGGGCGACGGCCGGCGATCTCATGGCTCGCGACGTAGCCTGCGAGTGGATTCGTCGCTCGGGCCTGGAGTACGACGTGGCCCATGCCCCTCCTTTCAGGGGCGGCGTCGACTGGAAGTCGGTCGAACCGCAAACGTACTCGCACGTGATCTTCGTCTGCGGTCCGTTTGGCAACGGACCGCCCGTGACCGAGTTCCTCGAGCGTTTCGTGGGCAAGAAATTGATCGGCTTGGACCTCTCCATGCTCCAGGACCTGCACGAGTGGAACCCGTTCGACCTGCTCCTGGAACGCGACAGTTCGGTGCGCTGCCGCCCCGACTTGGCTTTCCTCTGCTGCCAGCCACCCGCGCCGGTCGTCGGAGTTGTCCTCATCCACCCGCAGCCCGAATACGGCGCACGGGACGTGCATGCTCGCGCGAACGCAGCAATCGAGCGGCTCATCGCCGGGCGTGAAATGGCGCCGGTACGGATCGACACGCGGCTGGACGTGAATGGCACCGGGCTCCGGACCGCCGCGGAGATCGAATCGCTCATCGCCCGCATGGACGTTGTGCTGACGACGCGCCTCCATGGAACAGTGCTGGCGCTCAAAAACGGCGTCCCTGCGGTCGCCATTGATCCAGTTGCCGGCGGAGCGAAGATTCGGCGGCAGGCGGAAACGATCGGCTGGCCGACGGTCCTGGACGGCGAGACCGTGACCGAGGAAGAGCTGTCGCGGGCATTTGATTTTTGCCTGACGCAACACGCCCGGGACATGGCAAAACAGTGCGCCGTCCGAGCCAATCAGTTGCTGGTTTCCGTCAGTACGGAATTTGCGAGCTTTCTGATTCATGATCCAGGTTGAACCACCAGCCTGCCGACCGCGCTCTCCTTGCCAGATGGGCAGCCGCGGTTCCCCGCGCTGCACGATAGTTCTCCATCTTTTGACCCCGATGGCACTGCCAAATCAGCCGTCGTGGCCGCTCGTGAACACCCGATGGCCCAGTCGCTCCAACCCGTGCAACCACTGGAGCACGAACATCGTATGTCCACCCCGGCCTGCTGTGCCGTCCCAGACGATGTCCTGAATCACGAGAAGCGTAGCCATTCTTCACTCATTCGCTTTGGGAAGTGTTCTAGCCGGACGCCGACAACATACCCTCGAGGCATTTGTGCGAATCAAAATAGGCTTCGGCAATTTCTCGCGCGGCCTGCGAATGGGAGGAGTAATGTGCAGCAATCTCCGCTGCGCCTGCGACTGCCTCGTCAATGTCCCGAAATGGCAATAAGCCCTGGCCAACCGGGAGATCATCGCTCCATCCCGTGTCTTCGGCAAGAACTGGACGACCACTGGCAAGATAACAGACGCTGCGGTCGCTGAACCATCCTGTCTTTAATTCCCGGAAGATCGGCTTAGCGCAGGATATCTCCCCCAGGGAACTCTGAATGTACGCCCGATACAGGGAAGGTGAGGCAACGACCATGTGAGGGTCCACAATCTTCCAACCATGAGCCTGGAGC
>JBLMWR010000697.1:0-8944 GCA_050257335.1 Deltaproteobacteria bacterium
TCTCGATCTGGCAGTGATCGCCGCACTGGCCCGACGCGGGTGAGGAAAAACTATCGACAGATTACCTGGCCCGGCCTGCGGCCGGAACCAAAGTTAAAGGACGAGTAAATTATCACGCAAAGACGCAAAGGAAGTGATGAGCCGTCGCATTGCGGCTTTGCGCCTTTGCGTGATGTTCGTCGTTTCTTTTCTGTTGGGAGACGGCACGCATTCGGTTACAATCGTGGTGGCATTTCCATTGTTTGCCTCACTTCGCTCAAGAGCGCCGAGTTTCTGCCATGCGCAAATGCATCCTCGCCGGTTTGCTTATCGCCACAGGCCTCGCGCAGCCGGCGCGGGCCGACGGGCTGATCTATCAACTCCCGGAGGACGGGGGGCAGGTGCGGTACGATATGGAAATCGCGATCGCCGGGCAGGAACAGAGCGTCAAAGGCTCGATGACCGTCAGTTCCGTGGGGCAGGTCATGGAGAACGGCGAGAAATGCCGTTGGATCGAATTGAAGATGATTACGCAGGACGCCGGGCAGGACCGCGTCGCCATCTCCAAGGCGCTCATTCCCGAAAAGCACCTGGGGAAGGGAAAATCGGCGGCCGAGAACATGATTCGGGCGTGGATCAAAGACGCAGAAACCGAGGTGGTCGAAATCCGCGACATCAAAGCCCCGCAGGCGGCCCTCCTGCGGGCCTTTCTCGCCGGTCCTCCCAGGAACCCCGGCGAACTCGAAATGATCGAAATCGACGGCAAGCTCGGAAAGCTGGAATGCGCGGGGGCCACCGGCGAAATGGAGACCGAAAGCGACATCGGCACGATCGTCATCAACGTCGAAAACCGGCTCCACGAAAAAGCCCCGTTCGGCCTGGTGAGCGCGGTGTGGAAGTTCGAGATCAAGAACAACGGCCAGGTGGCGGTCGCCGGCACGTTCAAGCTCACCCTCGCCGACACCGGCGCCACCGCCCTCACCGAGCTGCCGGACAGAAAATAGGTCGAACGGGTCAAAGAGGTCGAAGAGAAACCGCAAGGTTGGTGACGGCACGAATTCGGGTACAATCGTTTCGTCCAAGTTCACGCCTCGACCCCTTCGACGCTTCGACCCCTCCTCCCCCCGAGGTGCCCCATGTATCACGGAGACATTTCCAGCAGTGCCGACAGCGTTGGAATCGCCGTCGTCAACTACAAGATGCCGCGCCTGCATACCAGAGCCGAGGTGCTCGATAACGCCCGCCACATCGCCCGGATGATCGACGGCATGAAGGTGGGCCTGCCGGGGATGGACCTGGTGATCTTCCCCGAGTACAGCACCCACAGGATCATGTACAACTTCGACGAGATGCTGGAAACGGCCTCGACCGTTCCCGGGGAAGAGACCGAGATCTTCGCGCAGGCGTGCATCCGCAACAAAACGTGGGGCGTGTTCTCGCTCATCGGCGAGCGGCACGAAAACCATCCGAAGACGGTGCCGTACAACACGCTGGTCCTCATCAGCGATCAGGGGAAGATCGTCCAGAAGTACCGCAAGATCATGCCGTGGTGTCCGATCGCCGGGCTCCCCGCCGGCGGACATGGCGCGGCCCGCGGAGCCACTTCATCATCGCGGCCGGCTGCATCGCGCGGCAACGGCTCGGCCAAACGGAACGGCTCGAAGCACGGCAAACGCGTCCGCAAATAATGCCAGGTTTTTCATACAACTGACCGCCTGTTTCTTCGGGTGCCACGAAGCTTGTCAATTTGAGCGAAGACGCAGGAGACGAACCGCGGATGACGCGGATACGCGCGGATACATACAGACGAGGTCAACGGGCACATCCGCGCGTATCTGCGTCATCCGCGGTTAAATTCGTCCTGGTTTTGGCCGCGAGGGGCAAAAAGCCTTTCGTACTTTTCGGCACTTTCGTGGTTTCTCCATTGAGTGACCACGAAAGACGCGAAAGCCGCGAAAAAGAGAATTCGCACGATAGACAACCACCGCCGACTTTGGGAAAGTGGTGGCCACGACGACGCGACGCAGTGACCGGCAGGGACTGCGCTGGGGTGGAATTCAGGAGGATTTTGCTGTGCTTGAGGCGAATGCGATTTATAAGCACGACTGCATCGCCGGGATGAAGGAAATGGCCCCCGGCAGCGTCGATCTGGCCTTCGCCGATCCCCCGTTCAACATCGGCTACGACTACGACGTTTACGACGATGCGAAAGAGGCCGAGCATTATCTCGACTGGTCGCGGCAGTGGATCGACGGCGTCTTTCACGTCCTGAAACCGACGGGAACGTTCTGGCTGGCGATCGGCGACGAGTACGCCGCCGAGCTGAAGATCATCGCCCAGAAAATCGGGTTCACCTGCCGGAGCTGGGTGATCTGGTACTAGACGTTCGGCGTGAATTGCAAGCAGAAATTCAGCCGGTCGCACGCGCATCTGTTCCACTTCGTGAAAGACGCGAAATTGTTCACGTTCAACGACAAGGCGATCCGGGTTCCTTCGGCCCGTCAACTCGTATACGGTGACGGGCGGGCCAACCCTGAAGGACGTTTGCCGGATGACACCTGGATCCTGCGGCCGCAGGATCTGCCCGACGGTTTCGCGGCGGAGGAAGACACCTGGTACTTCCCACGGGTCGCGGGGACATTCAAGGAACGAGCCGGGTTTCACGGCTGCCAGATGCCCGAACAGCTCCTCGGGCGAATCATCCGCTGCTGCTCCGATGCGGGTGAGCTGGTGCTCGATCCGTTTTCGGGAAGCGCCACGACGCTGGTAGTCGCCAAAAAACTCGGCCGGCAATGGATCGGGTTCGATCTGTCCGACGATTACGTCTGCCGTGGCAAGGCGCGGCTCGAAGAGGCGCACGTCGGCGCGCCGCTGGTCGGCGCGCCGGAACCGCTGGTGAGCGCCCCGGCGACGCCCCCGGAAAATCTGAACGGGAAGGCCGGTCCGGGGGGGTACAAGAAGGCCAAGCAAGTTCCCCCGCGGGGCGGCAAGACTCTGTTCCCGGAAGATTCGCCCGGTCGCCAGGGCAACGCCGGGCAAAGTGGCAGTGCTCCCTGACCGGCTGGCGACAGGAATGGCATGGCCTACCTTTCCTTCCTCTTCATCTGCCTCGTGTGGGGGGCGAGCTTCATTTTGATGAAGAAGGCGGGGGTGTGGTTTTCACCGGCGGCGATCGGGGCCTGGAGAGTGATTGGCGGGGCGGCGATTCTGGGGCTGGTCTGCTGGCGCTCGCGCATTCCCTGGGCGATCCGCCGCCGCGATCTGCCGGCGCTGGCCTTCGTCATCGTGTGCGGGTTCGCCTGGCCGTTCTGCCTGCAGCCCTGGCTCGTGTCGCGCAATGGCAGCGCCTTCGTCGCCATGACCGTCAGTTTCACGCCGCTGATTACAATCGCCGCATCGATTCCCCTGCTGGGCGTGTATCCGGCCCGCCGCCAGTTCTTCGGCGTCCTGGGGGCGCTGGGTTTCATGGCGCTGCTCATGCTGGACGGCATCGAGCGGCAGATCCCCCTGATGGATCTGGCGCTGGCGCTGACCGTGCCTCTCTGCTATGCGGTCACCAACACCGTCATCCGCCGCTGGCTGAGCCACGTCCCGTCGCTGGAGCTGTCGTTCGTCTCGCTTGCTGCCGCCGGAGCGCTGCTTTTGCCGCTCTCGATCGTCCTCCCCTTCGAGCGCGGTTCAGACGCCGTCACGGAGCGGGCGCTGGCGATCAGCTCGCTGATCTTCCTGGGGATCGTTGGCACCGGCATCACGACGTATCTGTTCAACCGGCTGATCCAGCATCATGGCCCGCTGTTCGCGGGGATGGTGACGAACCTGGTGCCGATCGGCGCGCTGTTGTGGGGCTGGGCCGACCACGAGCGGGTCACGGCCCTGCAGATCGTGGCCCTGGCGGGACTGGTGAGCATGGTGACCGTGGTGCAGTTCGGGGCCGCGCGGCCGTCGATCGTCGACGACCCGAAGTAGGTGGCGCGTGACGTACTGAACGTCGGGGCGCTAATCAGCCGGATTTGTATCCGATGTTGTTGCGTTTTGTAGCAAGTCAGCCCCAAAGGGGGCGGGATTCGATAGCCCAGGGCGAGCGAAGCGAAGCCCTGGGTACAACGCGAAAAAGGCTCTAAGCCCCATCGGGGCGAGATTCATTGAGCGTGTGACGACCTGCCACCGCCGGAATCGCGCCCCTTCAGGGCTTGGCGAATTGAATTCTGTCGTTACCCAGGCCTGATCGCCCTGGGCTATCGAATCTCGCCCCTATCGGGGCTGTGCAGGCGACTCCGTCGCCGATCCAGGAACTGTTTTGGAAGAACTCCGCCGCCGTTCGCCATGAAGGCACTCGGAGCCAAAATACTGGTCCGTTTAGCAGGTCAGGCGGGACCTACTTCTCCGCAGGCGCGGCGGTCTTCTGGGCCAGCAGGTACGCCAGGAGGTGCTGGAAGTCGGCTTCGGGGATCAGGTCGGCGACGTTCGAGGGCATGGGCGAGATCGGCGAGATCTGCGATTCGTCGATGTCGTCGGCCGCGATCCGCTGTTCTTTCCCCTGCGTGTCGACGAGCACCGTCACCTTCCCTTCATCCCGCAATTTCAGGCCGGTGATCGGGATCCCCGCCTTGGTGACGATCACCGTCGCTCGAAACGCGCCGTCCACGTTGCGATTGGGATCGAGGATGTCTTCCAGCAGCCGCTCGGCGCCGCGCTGGCCGATGCCGTCGAGCTGCGGACCGACCTTCTGCCCCACGTCGCCGATCTTGTGGCACGCCGCGCAGTGCGTCTTGAAGAGCGCCGCCCCTTTTTCAAGCGATGCGCCGCCCGCGGACGCTTTCGCCAGGCGCTGGGCGATCAGCTCACGAATCCGCTGATCGGCCGGCGGCAGTCGGGACGTCAGTTCGGCGATCCGTTCTTCGCGCTGCGCATTGAGTCGGGGTTTCATCCGCTCGACGACGGGCGGGTCCTGAAGCAATCGCGCCGGGGCTTTCCCCGCCGACATGGCATCGAGCAGCGCATCGAGCCCTTCGGGCGTGCCAGCCAGCGCCAGGGCCAGTGCCTGTTCCAGCGAGCCCGGCGCCCCGACGAACGCCGCCGTGAGGGCCGCGCGGGTTGTAGGCGAATTCACGGCGCCGAGCGCCTGCCCGACCTGCGCCCGCAGGCCGGCCGGTTCTTCCGGATCGGCGACCAGCTTCTCCAGCGTTCCGCGCCCTGCCGCGGGATCGACGCCCGTCACGGCCTGCACCGCGGCGATGCGCACTGCCAATCCTGCGTTCCGATCGGAGAGAATCGCGACCACCCGCGGAACCTGCGGGATGAGCTTCAACCGTTCCACCAGACCGACGGCCAGCGCGAGCTGGTTGTCGGAGGTGGCGAAGTCGCGGGAAGGCTCGGCGACGACCGGTGGATCGAAACGGCTGACTCCGAGCCAGGCATACGCGGTACCGGTATCGGCATCAACGACTTCCAGGATCCCCTTCTGGCCGGCCCACTTTTTCAGGTCCCAGGTTGTTTTCCGGGCCGTGTCGTTGCGAGGGGGGACCTGCCGGGCGACAAAATCGCCGCTGGCGGCCAGTTTCAGGCGGACATGATTGACCGGCTCGGGGTTCGTGCCGGGGAAGCCGTTGTGGCCGCAGATCCAGAAGCTGAAGCGTTCGGGGATTGTAAAGGGGCGCGACCGCAGGATTCCCGTCAACTGCTCCCCGTGGACGATGCTGTCGAAGAAGAGGACGTCGCCTTTCCCGTCGGCACAGTTCCGATGGCGCACGCCCCAGGGACTGCGAAAGGGCTGGGCCGCCGGGGCCTGCTCGATCGGATGGACGGTCCAGGGAGAGACGAGCGGGCTGTCGGGGTCGAGAACGCCCGCGGCGAGTGCCGTTCCCCAGCGACCGACCGCCGAGTCGCTCTGCAGGGCCTGTCCTTTCTGCGACAGGCCGGAATAAATCGCCTGAAACAGGGGAAGCTGCTGCGGGATGTCGCCGCGGAACTTCGCCTGCACGAATTCCGCCACTTCGTTGAGGCGACCGGAGCTGACGTGCCGGGCGGCGTGCGTCAGGCACCGCGACAGCATCTCCGAAGCAACGTCATTCTGCCGGACGTAACCGAAGGCGAACCAGGCGGCAGCTTCGTTCGGGACGGCCAGCGCGATCTCGGCGAGGCGCGCCTGTTCCGCCGGCGGCAGCGACAGCGCCGCGATGCGCTCGACGGCCTCTTCCGACCGCAACTGGTCGCGGAGGGCGATCTTGACGGCGTGGATCAGCAGCGCGTCTTCGGGCGGAACCTTGCTCCAGAGCTGCACCAGAGGGGCGATTTGCGCCGGATCCGCGTGCCGGCCCAGCCCTTCGGCGGCGGCCCGTTGCACCTGCGGATCCTCGTCGGCCAGGAGCTTTTGCACGTCGCCGGCGATCGCCTGGCTCCAGCGCGGCAGCTCCGCGACCGCCCGCACCCAGTTGGCCCGCACGACGCCGTCCTTCCAGACCGGCTTGAGAAACGCGCTCGAAGTCAATTCGCCGGCCCGCAGCGCGGCCCAGGTCAATTGCACCGCCTGCGAAGGCTCGCGGACTCCTTTTTTCAATTGCGACCGCAGCCCGGTCGCGACGTCGCGGCGGGTTGCCAATTCGTTCGTCGCGGCGGCCCGGACAACGAGATTCGGATCGTTCAGCTTGTCGAACAGCTTCGCCGTCGGCAGTTCGGCGAGGGGGAGCGCCGGACCGGGTGTCGCGGCCTTTCCATCGAGACCTTTCCACACGACTCGCCAGACGCGTCCGCGATGCCGGTCGCGCCGCGGGTGTTTCAGATCGACCTCGTAATGGCCGATGATGCAATTATAAAAGTCGGCGATGTACAGCGCCCCGTCTGGTCCGACCTGCAGATCGACCGGATGAAACCACCAGTCGTCGCACACCAGAAAATCCTCGGGTTTCTGAATCCACGGGGTCGAGCCGCGCCATACCGGCACGTCGCGATGCACGCGATTGGTCACGACGTTGCCGACGAACAGATTGCGGCGGTACTCGGCCGGAAACTGCGGCGCGTCGTAGAACACCACCCCGGCGATCCCCGTCGAGCCGTGATCGTCGCCGGTGATTGCCGGCGTGAAGCCCAGTCCGTCGTGCGGCTTTCCGAAACTCTCGATGTAACCGCCGCGCAGGACGAGCGAGATCGGCTTCGAGTGGCAATCGGCGGTGAAGAAGTTCCCGTAGTCGTCGAAGCAGCTGCCGAAGGGATTGACCTGCCCCCGGCCGAAGGCCTCGATTTCCGAACCGTCGGGGCGGAAGCGATACGTGTTTCCAGACTGCAGCTCGAGGACGACCGGGCCTTCTCCCTTGCGGCGGATCTTGGAATCGTTGCGGAAGCCATGATTGGCATAGACCCAGCCGTCCGGCCCGAGCTTGAGCGCATTCTGATCGCCGTGCGTATCAACGTAGTCGTACGGTCCGAACAGGATCTCCTTGCTGTCGGCTTTCCCGTCGCCGTCGGTGTCGCGCATCTTCCAGAGATAGGGGATCGACCAGAGGATCGCCGCTTTGCCGCCGTCGAGCGGCAGCACGCCGATGGGGATATTCAGCTCTTCGGCGAACTTCGAAATGCGGGTTGCCTTCCCGTCGGGGCCCAGCCCATCGAGAATCGTCACCGCGTCGCGGGGAACGGCATCGGCCGGCGCGGGAAAGGGATACTCGACGGAGTGCGTCACCCACAAGCGGCCGCGCGAGTCGAAGTTGAGGTTCATCGGCTTCTGAATGTCGGGCTCGCTGGCCACGAGCTGGATCTCGAACCCGGGGGGCAGATGAAACTTCCCGATCTGCTCGTCGGGCGTCAGTGGCTCGGTCGGCGCCACGGGCGGCCCGGCGAATAGCCCGCCGGCCGGCATCGCCAGGGCGACGGCGACCAGCAGCGTTCGCAACATGGGCTTCCAAGCCCGTGCGTGCGTTCTAAATCCGCAGCCAGCAGCGCAGGTCAGGCTGTGCCTGACGTTCGCTCCGATAGATCGAAACATGGATCCTCGCTGACGATTCCAAGCCGGAAATGCCCGCATACTCTCATGAATTCTCAGTGTAGCGGGATTGGCGTTCGGCTGACAACGGACCGTGTCATTGCCCGTATCCGGTGGCATCATTGTTGTTGAGGCCCCGAGGCGAATGAACCGCATGTCTGGACTGGCGACCCGATCGCTGTCTTGGCTGTCGCGACTGACGGCGCCTACGCCCGGCGATCGTCGGGAAAAGGCCTTCCTTCGCGTAAGCGAATGACCACCGCCGCCAGCAGACACCCGACCAGGTTCGAGACCAGGTCCCAGCCGGTGTTGTCGTAGCCGCCCACGTTGGTGCTGGGCAACGTCAAGGTGGCGATGAACTCGACGACTTCATTGGCCGCGCCGAAGCCCGTCCCGCCGGCGACGCACAGAGTCAAAAGGCCGAGCGTCGGTCGGATGGCGACGCCGTGGAGGGCGAAGGCCTTCTGCAGTCCCAGCCAGCAGATCCACGTGACGAGGCCGAATCCGCAGGCGTGCACGAGCTGGTCGTACTTGAGCCACTGCGGGATCAGCCACAGGTTGTAGAGAACGTGCGTTTCGCCGTGTCTCCGCCACGACTCGGGGATCGGCATCAATCCCCCCGCCATGTGGGCCAGACCCCAAAGCGAAAGACCCCACAGGGCAGCGATCGGAAGCCGCAGCCGCAGATGCAAGGCGGCGACCGCCGCCAGCAGTACACACATCACCACAAAATAGAAAAGGAATTCGCGGTTCTGCAGGCGGAAGGAGGCGATCAGGGCAATCGCCAGATACGCGAGATTGAACGCCAGCACGCCGATTTCCGCGCGCGAAATCCGTGGGGGCTCCAGCGGCGAGGGTTGGTTCATCGGAATGCTTTCATGGATTGAACGTCTCGTACTACTAACCGCCGATTTCTTTTGGTGCCGCGCAAATTGTCAAATTGGGAAAGGACGACGAAGAACCGCGGATGACGCGGATACGCGCGGATAA
>JBLMWR010000698.1:0-4024 GCA_050257335.1 Deltaproteobacteria bacterium
CGCCGCGCGCCGGCCGAAAATTGACCTCAGCCGCGGTCTCCCGGATTGGGCGCTGCGGTTCCGGCGGACGACCCGACCAGTTCGGGCTGCGGAGGGGCCTGACCGGCAACCCGGTGGAACATCTGCAGCGGCTTCAGCTCGGGGGCAAAATGGTTGGTCATCAGGGGACGAAAGACGACCAGCAGGAGCAGCGGCAGGTACCACAAGACGTACACGCCCCCCTGCTCCAGGTACCAGAATTGCGTTCCGATGACGATCGCCGCCGAGGCGGGTATGACGTGCGCCAGGCTCTTGCGACGCGGCCAGATGGTCAGGGCCACGAGCATCACCAGGTAGCTGACGAACACGGGCACGACATACGCCACGTCGTGCGTCCTCCACCAGCCACTCTTGCTGGCTGAATTGAGCAGCTCGCTCAAGGGGACGTACCCCAGCATTGCCCGCGCCACGGTCTGCGAGTCATGGGAAAGCAGCATCAGGCATGAAAGAATGACGCCGGTCGTCAAGACCACCGCCGTTCCGAACCGGAGTCCCCCCCGCCTGCCGTAAAACGCCCCCCAGAGAGGCAGCAGGAAGATCGGAAAGAACATCATGGCGCATGCCAGACCCAGAAGCGCTCCGGAAACAAACGGGCGGCGGTAAGCCCAGATCGCCCAGACCACCAGTGCTGCAGGCAGAACGTGGTTGATTTTCCCCACGTCGTAAGCCGTACACGGCAGGAGCATGTAGAGGGTGGCCATGGCAAAGCCGACGTCGGGGTCTCCAAAGATGTGCCGGCCCACCAGCGTCAACCCCACGATCACCGCCAGATGCGCCAGAATGGCGATCAGCCGGGCGGTGACCACATCGGGATCGGCCGCCGAGGCCGCCACTCCGGAGTTCCCGTGGGCGACCACCTTCGAAATCTGGGCGACCCCTCCGGCAACCAGCGACGCCGCGGGGCCCGCCGGAACCGTATCGACCGCCTTTACTTCCTGACCCTCGCGGGCTGCCGGAGAAGCCGGCTTCCCCTGCACCAGCTCGTTGGCCCGACGGACCGACGCGACCGCTGACTCCGCGGCGGGTTCGGTCAAAAGCTTGGTCGTCAGAAACAGGAACGTCGCGGCGCACAGAAAGACCATCCCGGCGGCGTTCATGTTCTGCTCCAGCCGCGGACGGCGGGTGATCAACCCGTCGCTCAGCGCACGGACCAGCAGCAGGGCCGTCGCAAGAAACAGCCAGGCGAAACCGAAGGCCGCCACCGTCCGCTCGTCATCCCGAACCAGCAACAGGCCGGGGGAAATCGAAAGCAACAGCACCAGGTCGAGGTTGCGGATCGACCAGAAGCGGCTGAATTTGAAGTAGACGGCGAGAATCAGCAGAAACGAAAGATAAAACCACGTCGGATCGTTGAGATGGTAACCCCGTAAAATCAGATCCATGCGGCCGTCAGCCGGGTACCCAGGTCGCCTCCCGCCCCAACCGGCAGTCGACAACCCGAGCCAGCCCCGCTCCTTTCCTTAAGGAGTCGGCTGCGCGATCTCTCCTTATTTCCTGCGCAGTCTGAGAAATGGTGACCCACAAACCCACTTCGGCATGCCCCGGGGAGTCCCAGCTTCCCCGCGATTTGCCAACCCAATACCTTAACCATTCCTTCTTGCCCCGCCAAGGAAAATCCCTCATTCGGCGCGCCAAATGATGCCGTTTTCTGGATGTAACATATTGCCGAATAAACGGTTAATCGGTTTTCCGATCGTCAGTACATACACCCGACGTGCCACGATAGAATAATGCGCATCACCGACATTCGGAGCCTGATTCATGCAACCGACACTGGACGTTTTCGTCGTGGGCGAAGCGACGGATCTGCCCCCTGAGCCGACCGCTCTTAACGCACCCCTGGCGTTGCGCCTGATTCCGACGGGCGTGCCGAAGCTTCGCGAATTTCCGGGAACATCCTGGGCGAAGCAACTGGCGGAGGGGGAGGGCGAGCTGGCGGCCCTGATTTCTGGCAACGTCGCCGAAGCGTTGGAGGACGTTCGAATGGCCATGAAGCTCGATTTCGAATCGGACCTGGCAGGCCGAGTGACAGTGTACCAGGTTGACGGAGCAAGCTCCGGCCTGGATCCGACTTCGGGACTCGCGATCGGACGCGGGATTCGGATTCTGCTTGCCCCCCGAGCCGGTCATGGCCCGATCATCTTTCGCCGAAGCAGTTTGAAGCGAGTCGGACCGCTCCGACCGGTCGCCGAGCCTGTCTGGGACTGGCTGATCCGGGCCGTCCGAGCGGGTGAAAAGATCGACTCGAATCCCTTTGGCATCCCCCTCGAATCGACCGAATGCTGGCTCCCGCTGCTCGCTCCCGCCCGGCCCGGGAAGGAGAGCGACTGGATCCGCGACCATCTGAATGCCTTTTCGCCGAAGGATTTTGGCCTGAATCCACGGTCGAAGACGAGCGAAACGGCCCTGCGGGCCGGGCTCTTTCAGTGGCACGACTTCCTCGACGAAAGCCACCAGTTGTCCCAGAGCATCGAAGTGGAGGGAGAAGACCAGTTGGGGGACTATTGGCACGCCATCATGCACCGCCGCGAACCCGATTATTCCAACGCCAAGTACTGGTTCCGGCAGATCGGAAAGCAGCCGGTTTTCTCCATACTGCGACAGGAAGCCGATGCGACGCTGGCGAAATTGAGCGATCCCGGAGCCGCCCGCTGGCGGGATCGGCTGCAACCGGGATCGAAATGGGATCCGTTCGCCTTCGTGGACCTGTGCGAAGAATGTGCCGCCGACGAGACGACCGACCTGGCGTATGCCGCCCGTCGGATTCAGTACATCGAAATGTCGCTGCTGATGGGCATGACGTGCCGGCAATGCGGCGGCGGCGATGAAGCCGTCAGCCTCGCGCTGGCGGCAAAGCGCGCCTGACGTGTGCCCCGCGAGCGGGGGGCGAATAAACACGAGCTGCTTCGTTTAGCGGCGCGGAGCAGACGAGCCTCTTGCGCAATCGACCTTCATGACGACCTACCGTCGCGCCGGCGCTTCGCATAGACTGGACCCATGGCGCAGACCCCCGAACTACCGGCCGATCCGCCGCGTCGGGCAGCCCCTTCGGCCGGTGGCGGACCCCTGCCGTCCGCGAGAAAACGGGCTCCCGGGCGGGCCGGGACCCATGTTCCGGAAGCGGCTGAGGACCACCCCGGAGCCGGCGATCAGGCGGAGTCTGGCGACCCGCTGGTTGCGATGATCAAAAAAGAGGCCAGAGACGCCGGTCCCTGGTTCGCTCTCAGCCTCGCCTTCCACATCGCCATCCTCGCCCTCCTGGGCTTCATCGTCATGAGGCGCGAGCGGCAGCCGGAAATCCTGACGACCATCAGCGGCTTCAACTACGACGATCTCGGCCCCACCAGGCGGCGAAAGTCGATTGTCCCCGTGCAGGTCGATGCCGTCAAAATCGAACCGGCCGATACCGCTCCGGGACAACGCACCAAGGCCAGAATCGAGAAGCCCGCGGGAGACCCCCACGCCATCGTGCGGAAGCCTTCGGAAGTCCGCGTGGCGGGGGCTCTGGCGGCCCGCGGCGCCGGTGGGGGGCCCGGCGGTGGGGGCGGAGGACGTGAAGGGCTCGCCGGACAGGGGGGCAATGAAAAGAGCGAATCGGCCGTGTCGATGGGGCTGTCCTGGCTATTGCGGCAGCAGCAGGCGGATGGGCACTGGGAGCTGCACCAGGGGTATCTCGATCCCGGTCAGATCCGCACCAATACGGGGGCCACGGCCCTGGCACTGCTCGCCTTTCTCGGTGCTGGCCATACCCACCGCGACGGGCCACACAGTCAGAAGATCGGTAAGGCCATCGACTGGCTCCTGGGAATGCAGAAGAAGACCGGCGTCCTCAAAGGGGACTTCTATGACTATGAGCGCGAGGGGGATCCTGCCTCATTTTACGCTCACGGCCAGGCCACGATCGCCTTGTGCGAAGCCTTCGCCCTGACGCGCGACGAGCGGCTATTGCAGCCGATTCGCGATGGGCTGGCATTCATCTATGCGG
>JBLMWR010000699.1:0-8469 GCA_050257335.1 Deltaproteobacteria bacterium
CTCGGCCGCGGCCATCCTGAAAAAGATGGCGGACGGGCATCCGGAGGCCCAGCCGATGCGAATCGCGCAAGACGTCTTAAGAAGGGTCTCGCTGTCGGCGAGGTAAGCTGTCGAGCAGTTAGAAACCTGCTCCACCGAGGGGGGGCGGGGCGTGCGCCGTGCTGGCGGAGGCGAAGTCGTGAGCGGGGATGGTTCGACTGCGGAGCGCTTTGAAAGAGGCCCAGACGGCGAGCACCGGGCCGAGCCAGCTCGGCGCGAGGAACAGCCACCAGAACGCCGCCAGCACCAGCCAGCACAGCGTGTCGTTCCGGACGAGCCAGCTCCACAATGGGAAAAACTTCCAGCACACCAAAGCCACGATGAGCGCGACGACGAGCGCCACCCCGAACGCCCCGGGCCGGGCGTTCACGATTTTGATCGACTTTCCAACGTCGAACGGCGCGCCCGGCCCGGGAACAGGCAAGACGGCCAGCGACAGATCGTCGGAGCGAGGCTCGATTTCTTTCTCGTTCGCGGCGAAGACCGCCGGGACGAGAGGGGCTTGCGTTTCGGGCGCCGCGGGGGCCAAAGACGCTGCCGCCTGACCGTGGTAGCGCGGCGGGGGATGCACGATCAGCCGGCAATTCTCGACGGGAATCTGCCGCGGCCACGGCAGGCTGGCGGAGAGCGGGCCCGACAACAGCGGCAGCTTCCTGCGCGCGTCGACCCACGCCAGCCAGACCAGCCGGTCGGTCGTCCCGGCCGGCACGGGGATCGAGCAGAGACCGTCGGCGGGGACCGGGAGCGGTTGGAAGGCGCCGCCGGCAAACAGGGCCGTCGGGCGGGCGGAGGGGGGCCAGTCGAGCTCGACGAGCGGCGGGAGATTTCCCGCGAGGTGGAATCCCAACCGGCCGGCCAGCGCACCGTCCGGGCCAAGCCACAACTCGACTTGTGCGGAGCCGGCGAAGGTTTTCGACGAAACTTCTCGCGCAGGTCGCAGTTGCGGGAGCGGGCTTTCGGCGGAGAGGCGGAAGCAGTCCCAGGTGCTGCCGATCGTGGCCGGGACGACCTCGCTCAACCATTCGGGGACTGCGACGGTCTCCGCGCCGGCAGGAGGTTCGAAGGCCCCGTGCGGAAAAACGAGAAATGCCGCCGTCGCCGCAGCGCCCGGGAGCACTGGCGGCGGCGGCCAGGCGAGTTGCGACATCTCCACCGCGCCGGAAAGAACGGCCGTGAACCGCGTCTGGACCGGTTCGTCGGGATGAAACGTCAGAGTGACGCGGCCGCCGACCGGCGGCTCAGTGGACACCCGCGATGCCGGAACCGACCGGGGCTCGATCGTCGCGGCGACGGCTTCGGGGACATCGATGGCGAACTCGGTGACGCGGCCGGAGGCCAGCTCGAATGCCACGATCGTCGTCGATCGCCAGGCTCCGTCGCGCAATTCGAGCACTGTCGCCCGCCGGGCCGAAATTCTCGGGAGAACGGGTTCGATGCGGACACGGGGACGGGCCTGCTCCGGAAGAACGTCGAGACGGGCGACCAGCCTGTCCCCCGTGGGATCGGTTTCCGTTTCTCCGGCCGGGCTCAGCGGAAAATCTTCGGGGTTGGCCAGTTGAATGGCGACGTCGGCGTGACGGTAGAGCGTGATCCGTTCGGGGCCCGGCGTGGCGTCGATAAACCGGGTCCGGGGGAGGTCGATCTCCTGCGATGAAGACAAGGGCATCGTGGCGTCGACGCGCACCGATTGTGCCCGCGTGGCCCGATCGTTGAGAAACACGATCGCCGTCTCCCGCATTTGCGACCACCGCAACCGCCGCTCGGCTCCGTCTTCCAGCACCGACACCGACCGGATCCGCAGACGCGGATCGACGTGCAGGCGGTACAGGAATAACGGCACCGCCGGCTGGGCGACTTCCGCCAGGTACGTAAACTCAAGACGGCCCGGATGGAAGCGAGCGACGGAAGATCCTCGCACGGCGGGAATGGCGGGCGGGCTTTCCACGACGAGCTTCAGGGCGAAGGCGTGCTCGAGGTCGAACGCCTGCTGCGGCCGGGCGCCGGCCGCGTTCCACTCCTTCAGAAACTCGTCGACGGGACGGGGCTTGAGAGGCGGGAGATCGGGAAACGGCGGCGCGAGGGTCACCCGCAGATCGGAGGGGTGCCGCACCGCGATCTGGTGGAACCGCAGGCCGATCTGCCGGACCTGACCCTCTTCTTCGCGAAGGGGATCGAGCAGAGGGAGCGGAATCTGCTTTTCGCCGCGGTCGGCGGCCAGAGCGAACGTGGCGGCCAGCGAAAAGTCGCCGGTTTGCGGTCGAGAAAACTCAATCAGCATCCGGCGTCCGCCGTCGCGACCGGGCTCGAAACGATATCCGGCCAGTTGCGGGGCCTGCACGCTTTCGAGGACGTATCCGGCAGGAACGTGCCACGCCAGCGAATCCACCCGCCCCGACTGAACCCGATAGGCGACGTGATAACGCATCTGCACCAGCGTCGCCGAGACGTCGGCCAGGCAGGAAACTCCGGCCTGAACGTCGGCTTCCGCGGCGGCCGCCGGGACGGATTTCGATTCGTCCGCGGCCGAGGAAGCAGAGCGGGGAGTTTCCGACCAGAAAAAGACAAGTTGTTTTGTCGGCCCGGGCCGGAAATGAACCTTGCCGGCCGCCGGCAAAATGGGCCGCGCGGGAGGCGGGCCTGCTTCCGCCGCCGTGATCCCCATCACCGCCAGCGGAATCGTCGGCGAGAGTGTCGCCCGGGTCTGGCAGCCGGGGGGAATGCCGACCGTGCTCGAGAACAGGTCGCCGCGCCCCGCATCCACGGCCGGAAAGAGATGGAGTTGGACGGTACAGGTCCGCAGCGGCAGCAGTTGATCCGCCGGATCGGCCGCGGGCCGGTCGGCATCGTCGCCGGGCCGTTCTCCCGCAGCTTCCTCCTCCGGGACCGGCGGAGCAGCAGGGATGGGTTCCGCCCCGGGAAGCTCGACAATCAGCCCCCGGCCCTCGGGGCCGGAGATGACTGAGTGCGGCTGGCCGTCGACGAGGCACGCGTCGGCGCCGCCGAGATTGACCATACCCAGGGGCAAGGGCACCGCCACCACCGCATCAGACGCGAAGACGTGGATCTCGAATCGGGCCGAGACCCGCAGGCGATTGGTCGCTTCCACGGTACCGTCGAATGTGCTGCCGGCAATCAGGTAGTCGGGGAGTCGCGCCGCCTGGACCAGGCGTTGCAGTCGTCCCATCAAGCCCGCGGGAACGTAGGCGACGGGCGTCTCGCCGGCGGGCCGCCCGTCGGCCCCCACGGGAACGAGAACGTCGACGACGGCGGGCCCGTTCTTCACCGTCGCCGGCTTCGCGGGCGCGGCGGGCTCCTGGGCGCGGGCCGAGAGGCTGAATCCCATTCCGCCGATGGACAGCAACAGGCCGGCAATCGGAACAAACGACTGGGTGCTCCCCACCGGAACATCGGCGGTCTCGCGGGGGGCGGTCGGACGCGTGAACGCCAGAAACCGCCGCGGAAAAAGCAGCGACAGCAGGACGCCGGTGAGCGCGCTGCCGGCCAGCTCGGCGAAGACCGGCGGAAGAACCAGCGTTGCCAGACACAGACCGGCCGGACCGATAATCGCCAGAGCGCGCCGCGCCGGAATTTGCACCAGACGCGCCAGCAAACCCGCAAGCAGAGAAACGAGCAGCAGCGCCCAGGCGAGCCACTGCACCTCGCCCGCGTTCCAGACGACGAGTCGCGCGCCGACGGGAAGAGCGGCAGCCGAGCCGCGCCACACGCGTTCGGCGGGGCGTTCGCCGCGGGCATCTCCGTCAGCCCGCAGCAGCGCGGGCCAGGTGGACTGGCGGAAGGGGTTGAAAATCGATTCGGCGGCGGGTCGGAAGAGCGGACAGGCCAGGCGGCGATACCACGGAAGCCCCTCGTCGAATCCGGCGAGCACGATTCCGTCCGGCGGACTTTCCAGGCGAACGTCCTGTGGCACACGCAGAGCGAGTTCGAACCGCTCGACTAGCCGGTCGCATTCCGGCAGAACGAACGGACGCGAATTCGGTCCCACGAGCTTTCCCGTGGGAACCCGATATTCGACGGCGACGGCCATTCCGTCGGCCGGCTCTCCGGCGCCGGCCGACGCAGCGGCCAGGGCGGCGACAGAGTACGTCGTCCCGCGGATAAACGGAACGACGCGGCGGTTGTCGACTTCGACGCCGAGAAGTTCGGCCGGGTGCGGCAGGGTCCAGTTGAACACGGCATCGGCCGTCGGCCGCGTCAGGCGGAATCTCGCCAGGTAGTGATCGAAACCCGATGCCAGCGAGGTCAGGCGCGCGTCGAGCTCGAGAGACACGGGCGATGGGGCGGCAGGGGAGGAGGCGGGGGCCGCGCCCGGAAGCGCGGCGCCGGGCGCCGGTTCGGCGGGGGGGGCCGCGCCGGTCGAATCACGTCGAAGTTCGGCCGGTTCGACTCGCAGTCCCGCGGACGCGGATGGGCCCGTCGACCGACAGACGATCGACCGCATTGCGGGATCGGCCAGCCGTGAATCGAGAAAATCGAGCGCGCGGGTTTCGGGCGGAAGATCGCCCGGGGTGAGAAGCTCGAACCCGCCGGCGCCCTCCACGACCGCGCGGAATTCGGAACTGGTCGAGGCCACGACGTACTGCTCGACCGCCGACGCATCCAGAGTCACGAGCGGGGGAACGACGGCGCGTTCGCCGCCGTCGGGGGGCAGCCGTCGGGCCGAAATGCGGACGCGCTGCGGCCGGTCGGGCCGGAGGGCATTCAGAAAATACAGGTGGAGGATGCGCCGGCCCGGCTCGGATTCCTGGACTTCCCATCCGGAAAGCTCGCCCGAGCCCTCTTCGGCAGCGGCCCGCACGTCGATGATGTCCCACAATCCGGACACCAGGCACGACGTCGCGAAGGTGCTCCCCGCCATCGCCGTCCATTCCCATTGCGAGGTCATCGACCACTGGTGGCGGTCGGGCTGAATCAGGGTGACGGCGCGGCACGAGAGATCGGGTTTGCTGTCGGTGGGCACGATGGTGATTGTGCCGTCGCCGCGCAACTGCCGGAAGACGAGGATTTCTCCTTCGTCAGCGTCGGCCGTCAGCTCGATCTGCCGGTAGCCGTCGGTGCGAACGTCGGCGGCCAGCGACGGAGACGCGAGGCGCACGGTCGAGCGTCCCGCGGCCTCCACGGAACTGTTCAACCGAATGCGCGGCAGGGTCCACGGGGCGAACTGCTTGACCTGGGCGATTCCCTGGACCTGCAGGGAATGTCCCTCGCCCGAGATCGCATCGGGAAGCTGCACGATAACGTCCTGCCCGGCGGACGAGGGGGTGGCCTTCCAAACGACCTGCCCATCGTCCCCATATTCCACCGATGTGACCTGCACTTCGGGATCGACGTGCAGCCGCAATTCGCGGACTCTGGATTCCAGGATCTCGAGGTCGAATTCCGCGAGCAGCCGCACGGCTTCCGGCCTCACGAAATAATTGAGGTTGTTGCGGACCAGGACGAGCGGCCGCGCGGCTTTCGGGTCGGCCGGAGGCGCCACGCGCAGCCGGCAGGCGGACTGGCCGCCGAGGTTCAGTCGCCATTCGTTCCAGCCGGGCTGGAGCGCCGCGGCGGGTTCCGACAATTCGCCGCCGGTGCTGGTGAGGACCAGTCCCGCGGGAATCCGCAGTGTCAGCCGCGAAATGGCGGCGGAGGGCAGCTCGAGTTCGAATTCGGTGCTGGACGCCAGGGGCCGTCCCGTCAGGCTCCAGTCTCCAGAGAGCCGCCCGTGCCGGCGATTGACGATGAGCGTCGCCGTTCCTCGAGGATCCGTCCCCCATAACGCCGGGAGGGTCCGCCCCCCGGATTCGGCCGCGGACCATACCAGTCGCGACACGTTCAGGTTGAAGCGGCCGAGCGGCAGCGCGCTCACTGCCGAATCCGGCTTACGGACGAACCATTCCAGGCGCGCATCGCGAAGTTCCGATCCAACGAGCGTTGCGGAATATTCGGCCCGCTCGAGAAACGTTCTGGGCCGCGCGCGGACGGCGGCGCGAGCGGCGTCGAGTTGCCGCTCCAGTTCGGCCAGCGCGACCGGCTGCCAGTCTCCGGCTGGCCAGACCTGTTCGCGATCGATGGGAACGAAAACACGGCGGATGACAGGCGGCGTGGTGCCCTCGGGCAGACCGCCTTGCGCGGGGGCGAGCGCCGCCGTCAGTCCGGCAGCCGCAACGGCCATGAGAAAACATGCGGACGACCGGGTGCGCGTTTTCGTGAGCGGGTTCGTTTCGCGAAAAGCGCCCCGTCTGCTGGGGAGCAGCCGGGGTGCTCGAGTCATGCTGCCGCAGCATTGAGTTTTCCGGGCGGGCGTCATGTCCGATTCCCCGATTCCGACAACTGGCCGGCCGGGCGGCCCGCCGGCCCCGGCGGGCGGACCGACGTGAAATCGTCGGAACCGACTCCGGCGACGGGGCTTCGCGGATGGGACGAGGCCGGAGCCGCGAAACCGCTCGAAGGTGTCAGCGTCACCGTCACCGGCCGCGCGCGTCGCTTGACGAAGCCGTCGATCGCCGCGGCGATCATCGCCAGCAGAACCCCCAGCGCCGCCGGCTGCAAAAGCACCTGCACCGGGGCGGCGAACCAGACGCCCAGCAGGGCCACCACGAAGGCCGCCGTCAGCAGCGTCAGAACGTGCCGCGTCGCCGGCCATTTCACCAGCACCAGTCCCAGCAAGAGCGCTGTCCCGGCGCCGATCAGCACGATGCCCGACTGGCTCATGGCGCGGAAAGCGAGCGGCGGCGGCGGCCCGAATGCGCTGAAGACGTAGCGGTTGCCGTCGGCCGCGCCGGCGGCGACTGCCGGCCCCGCCCCGCCTCCGATCCATTCCTCCAGATCGGCGGACGACGATTCCGGCTCGCGGCTGAAGAACAGCCTCTGCGAGCGCCAGCGGTATTCGGGAGAGAAACCGGCAGGCTCGGTGAACAGATGCTGGTGATGCGGCAGCTCCACCTCCCAGCGGATCTGCGCCGGGCTGTCGTCATCCGACAGCCACGGGGCTGCCAGCGTAAAGCCCGCGCCGAAACGCCCCGGCGACGCGGATTTTTCCAGGAATTCGATCGTCAACAGGCGTTCGCCGGCGGCGGCGCGGTCGGGAACGCGGATTTCGTACCAGGTCGTGCCATCCGCAGATTTCCCCGCCGGCTCCACGCGCTTCGGCTCGTCTTTCCACCAGAAGCGGATCGGTTCCAGATTCGCCGGAAACGTTACCGACAGTTCGGAGATGCCCTCGGCCAGGCGGTATTGAGCCCAGCTCTGGCTGGTTCCATCGGCCGAGAGGCGGGTGCGAACGAGCGCTCGGGAAACGAGCGCGCCGTGCGGCGCGCCGGCCAGATGCGCGACCCGCACCGCGACCTGCGCCCGGGCTTCCGGGAGCACCCAGACGGGCAAGCCGTCGGCATCCAGTTGTCGCACCCACCCCTCCCCCTCGACGACCGCGTCCCGGCCCGAAGCGTCATGACAAGAGAATCGGGTGGAAGAAAAAACGACGTCATTCGATTGCAGCAGCGGAATCGAGAGGGGCGCCTCCCGCGAATCGGGGCCCGAAACTCCACGGGGGAGCGCGTACCCGGCCTCGACTTCGAAGCGCCCGATCAGGGGGGCTGAAAGGGTCACGCGAATCTCGGCCGGCGACCGGCCGGCGGCGGGGACCGTCTGAGCCAGCAGCTCTTTTGGGCCAGCCGGAGTCTGCGCGAAGAACCGGAGCTGTTCGGCCGGGACCCCCTCCGGGATCGCAAACCTCAGTTGCGACAGCCGCTCGTAGGCGACGTCGTAGACGATCGTCTGCCGGACGGTAACGGCGCTGCGCCCGATCGAGGCGTCGACGTGCGTCATCCCCTGGATCTTGCGCGGATTGACCGACAGTCCCAGAAGGAATTCGGACTGCGATGATTCGATGCGGTAGTCGGTGCGTTTCAGGGCTTCCCAGTCCCTGGGAGTGGATATTTTCCGGTCGGGCGTGCCAATCGCCCGGATCAGCGTCGTTTCGGCCGGTCTCAGTTCGGCTTAGACATTTTAGGCCGAGACGACCCCCAGCGGCGTGGGAAACCGGCCGTAGGCTTCCGGGACCGGCAGCGTCAGCGGCGTGAGCTCGGCGCCCGCCGCGACCGGCCGCCGCGCTCGAAACCGCAGATCGATCGGCTCTTTATTCTTGGCCGGTTCCGGGAATTCGAGGCGAATGACGTCCGGGTCGCCAGCCTCTTCCATCATCCGCAGCTCGATGTGGCCTGGAAGTTCGGCCTCCGTAATCGTCCACTCCTGCTGTCGCCAGCCGGGCCAGCGCAACCGGAAGCCGGAGATGCTGCCTCGCAGAATCTGCAACCGGTACCCTCCTTCGAGCTCGGCGGCGTCGCTTGCAAGATAGAGCAGCATCGCCGGATCGACCGTCACATAGGGCTCGACGCGCTGCAGCTTCATCCTCAAGAGCAGCCGGTTCAG
>JBLMWR010000700.1:0-5420 GCA_050257335.1 Deltaproteobacteria bacterium
CGTGCCGCCGGCGTAGCACCACGCCGGACGGCCAGCACCGTCAGAATCAGCATGACGTCCAGGGGCAGCCAGCGCTGGAACCCGAGCCGAAGACGAACGCCGCGTTGAACGCCATGAAGGCGACGAAGCCGATGAAGAACCAGCCGACGCGCCGCGGACGATCGCGATACGACTTCGGCCCCGGCCACCACCAGGCGGCGTCGCCGGCCCACACGAGCAGCAGCAGATAATTGAAAATACAATCCGCCTCCCCACTCGAGGCCGACGAATTCCTCCGTCTGCCGGGTTGTGTGCGCGTAGGCCTCGGCGTGGCTCCAGTGATGCTGGATCTGAAACGCGCACGCCGCGTGAATCCAGAGCAGCAGGCACGCGGCGGTCCAGAGCCAGCGGGCCCATCGGTCGTTCGCTGGCTCGCCGTGCCTTCGGTAGATGCACGCCACGCTTCCCTGCTCCAGGCTTGCAGGGCGGGGCAGCGTTTTCAACAATTGGGCGAAGCCCTCCGCCCCCGCGCAACGGTTTCCGCGGGCGTTGGCCCGATTGACCAATCACAACCTCGCCCCAGAGAGCAAATACAACATGGATCTTCACGATTTGATGCGCCGCCTGCACGTAAAGAACGAGACAAAGATCGTCTTCCTGATCGCCGACGGGCTGGGGGGCTTGTCGCGGCAGCCGGGGGGCAGGACCGAGCTGGAAACGGCCCATACCCCTAACCTCGATGCTCTGGCAGCGAGCGGCGTTCTGGGCCTCAGCACGCCCGTATTGCCGGGGATCACGCCGGGGAGCGGCCCGGGGCATCTGGGCCTGTTCGGCTATGATCCGCTGCAGTTTCAGATCGGGCGCGGGGTCCTCGAGGCCCTGGGGATTGATTTCGACCTGGGCCCGAACGACGTGGCGATTCGGGGGAATTTCTGTACGCTCGATGCCGCCGGCAACATCACCGACCGCCGCGCCGGACGCATCGCCAGCGAAATCGGCGCCAGACTCTGCGCCAAACTCGACCAGATCAAGATTCCCGGCGTCGAGGTTTTCGTGCGGCCCGTCAAGGAATACCGGCTCGTTGTGGTGTTCCGGGCCGCCGGCCTGGGAGGCAACGTCAACGACACCGACCCGCAGAAAACCGGCGTCCCGCCGCTCGAGCCCCTTCCCCGCGACGCCTCTTCGCAAAAGACTGCGGAAATCGCCAGACAGTTCCTGAAGGCTGCCCGCGAGCTTCTGAAGGCCGACGCCCCGGCCAATTTCTTCACGATGCGCGGGATCGACAAGAAGCCCCACATCCCCACGTTCGAAGAAATCTACGGCCTGCGGGCGGGGGCCATCGCCGTCTACCCGATGTACCGCGGCCTGGCGCGGCTTGTCAGCATGCAGGTGCTCGACGCCGGCCAGACCCTGGACGATCAGTGCGCCCGACTCGAACAGGCGTGGAATGACTTCGACTTTTTTTTCGTCCACTTCAAGTACACCGATTCGACTGGGGAAGACGGCAATTTCGCCGCCAAGGTCGAGAAAATCGAGCAACTCGATTCGGCGATCCCGCGGATCACGTCGCTCAAGCCCGACGTGCTGATCGTCACCGGCGATCACAGCACCCCCAGCAAGCTCCGCTCGCATAGCTGGCACCCGGTCCCAGTGCTCCTCGCCGCCGAGAGTTGCCGCAGCGACGCCTGCACCGGCTTCGGTGAAACGCAGTGCCTCTCCGGCGGACTGGGGCAGTTCCAGGCCAAACATTTGATGAGCCTCGCCATGGCCCACGCCGACCGACTGGAGAAATACGGCGCGTAGTTCGTTGCCGCCCTTCAGGCAGTCGCAGGTCAAGCTTTCGAGCCTGACGGCCGTGTGCCCGTCGTGCCACGCTGCGGCATGCCGTCCGATACTTGCTTACCACGAAGCGTGTTGGCCATCTGCCTGGACGATACGTTTCAATACACAGCGCTGTCAGGCGAATCGCATGACAGCATTGCGGCAACGTGCGTCCCAAGCGGAAAGCCAGCCAACACCTTGGGATCGCATTTGTGGGGAGAGCAAGCGTGTTGGCTTGTTCGCCGCGTGGGATGCTTGAGCCCGCACTGCTGTCCGGCTGTAAGCCTGACGTACTATAGCAGCCCTGGAATCGGGTCGCCGTCGTAGATGTGGTGCGGGCGGTTGAGGTCGTCGTACCACGCGACGGTGTCGGGGAGGCCGAGCGACTGATAGATGGTGGCGGCCATGTTCTCAGGCGTCTGTTTGGCCGTCGCCGGATAAGCGCCGATCTTGTCGGATGAACCGACGACCGTCCCGCCGCGGATGCCGCCGCCGGCGAAGAAGACCGTCTGTACGGCGCCCCAGTGGTCGCGGCCGGGGAGCTTGTAGTGCTGCGGCAGGTGCGTGATCTTGGGGGTACGGCCGAATTCCCCCGCCATGACGATCAGCGTCGATTCGAGCAGGCCGCTGGCGTTCAGATCGTCGAGCAGAGCCGACAGGGCCTTGTCGGTGGGCGGGAAGAGCATGTCTTTCAAATGCGGGAACGCCTCGCCGTGCGTATCCCACGTTTCGTTGTTCCCGAGATTGACCTGGACCAGGTTGACTCCGGCCTCCACGAGCCGGCGGGCCATCAGGAGCGACCAGCCGAAGGAGTTCCTTCCGTACCGCTCCTGTACATCCGGAGCCGCCGCCGTCACGTCGATGGCTTCCCGGATACGCTTGTCGGTCAAGAGCGAAATCGCTCCCTGGCGGTAGCGGTCGAATTGTTCGATGGAGGCGAAGCGTTCCAGATCGGCGCGCTGCCGGTCGATCGAGCGCAGGAGGTCCATGCGGTTGGCCAGCCGCGAAGACGCGAAACCTTCGGGGAGCGCGAGGTTCGGCGCCTGGAAGGCGGAACGGCGCGGCATGTTCGGCCGCTCCTGGTGATCGAACTCATACTGCGGATATGCCCCGTAAGCCAGCGAATTGTAGGGCGAGGCCTCGATGAACCAGGGATCGCGCCTCGGCCCCATAATTCCGGCGAACTGGCCAGGGATGATCCGCCGCGAGTAATGAATGAGCTTCTCGGGGAGCACCGCCGCCGGAGGCAGGTTGTTTCGTGGCTCGGTCACCGCACCGGCGACGGCGGCAATCGAGGGCCAGTCGGTCGGCATGGGGACGCTGGGATTGAATCCCGGTGGAAGCATCGCCCGCCCGGTGAGCATGATGTGATGCCCTGCCGAATGGTCGTTCGACGGATGCGAAAGCGACCGGCACAAGGCCCACAGGTGACTCCGCTGAGCGAGCCGCGGCAGATGTTCGCAAATCTGAAGGCCGGGCGTGTTTGTGTCGATCGGCCTGAATTCACCTCGAATCTCAGGCGGCGCTTCGGGCTTCATGTCGAAGCTGTCGTGCTGGCCGAGCCCGCCGGAGAGGAATATGTAAATCGCCGAACGCGCCCGTCCAGCCGCGGCAGGAACCCGCGCCGAATCGGCGGCCGGTGCCGCGCGCAGGGCTTCGAGATGGTTCATCCCCAGCCCGACCAGGCCAATGGCTCCCGCCTGCAGCGCACAGCGGCGGCTGAACCGCGGATGCTGCGGCGGGCTCATCGCCGTGGAGAGGGCTTCCGGACGCGACATTACGGGTCTCCGCCGATGACCGGCATGGTCGATTCAGGCACGACACAAGTATAAGCCGGAATTGATGCGAATGCAATGGGGGGACAAACGGGGAGCCGCAGGCTGGTGGCCGATGTAAGCTGCGAGGTGCAATCGGGGGTGCATCTGTTTTCTGGGGATCGTGCGTTGAGGGCCGAGCCATCGCCGTGTCTGGTCGCCAGGCCGCCCCCGACAGGGCGGCCTGGTCGCGTCAGCGACACGAAGCTGCGCCATGCCGGTGCGATGAGGCAGTCGAGATCCCGTTGCTCTACGATACCCGCGAGCGGAAACGTTCATGGGCGGGAATTCGGATGGCGCGGGATCTTATCGTTGCGCGACCCGGCCGGTGCTGCGCACGCGGCCGGGCCACCCTCCCATTTCCCTACCCGCGCATAACGGATGCACCCTTCGACTCTTCGTCCTCCCTACCCTCCGTGCAGCTCCACCAGATCTTTATCGGCCAGCACGTGCTCGCGGCCGACGCTTTGGCCGTCGTGGACGCCGCTTCCCCAGATCCGGGCGTGCGTCAGTTTGGCGGCCAGCTCGTGATGGACTTTGTCGGCCAGGTCTTCCACGGTCCCGCCGATCGGCAGCGTGAACGGCGATTTGAATTCGGCCGGCTTGCCGGGGGCTTTGGTGTACACCCGGATCACACCCAGCATCTTGTAAATCCTGTCGCGGAGGGCGGCGACTGACTCGGGGCGGTTGAATTCGACAGGCTGCACCTCGAACCGGCCCGGAAACATTTCTTCGAAATACGCCAGCCGGTCGGCACAACCGGGCTCGTCGGCTCGCGTCGGCACCAGCAGCGTCTTGATCCGCACCTGTGTCAGGTCGTCTTTGACGAAGCCCGACTCGCGCGCCAAGACGGTTTTCCGCTGTTCGATCTGGCGGATGACTTCGGCCGTGTGGTCGGGGGCGTCGTCGGAACTGCCGTCGAAGCACAGGAGGCCCCCGTCGGCCGAGCGGACGATGTTCTGCAGGTACGTTTCGAAAAAGGTGTCGGTAATGGGAGGCGTGTCGATAAGCTGCACGGTGACATCTTCCCAGGGCATCATGCCGGGGTGCGGCTCGCGCGTGGTGAAAGGGTACGGGGCGACCTCAGGTTTAGCGCTGGTCAGTTCGGCCAGCAGGCGGCTCTTGCCCGCGTTCGGTCCCCCGAGGATGACGATCTGCCCTGCCCCCTGCCGGGGAAACTGATAGGTTCTGACCTTCTTCGGCGCCGCCTTCTCGGCCACCAGCTCGGCCCGGGCCTCTTTCAGCCGTGTCTTCAGATCCGACTGGACCTTTTCCGACGCTTTGTGCTTGGGGAGCAGCACCAGCATCTTTTCCAGACAATCGATCTGCTCCTGCACCGTCTGCGCGCGGCGGTATTCCTCCTCGGCCTTCCTGTACTGTGGTGTGGCGTTGACGGCCATGCGGGTGAGAATGACGAATGGTTACGAAACTCAACAATCAAAAGACGAAAAAGCTGCGCCGACTTGTTTAGCCGCCCTGCTCGCGGAGCGCGTGTCGAGGCGCGGGGCAAGCCCCGCGGCTAAACACAGCACACGCGTTTCTCGCATGCGCTCACATGGTTTTTCCCATGACTTCGGCGATTTTGCGGCAGATTTCCATGGTCGCTTCGAAGGCGGCGGGGTGCAAGGTTTGGGCGCCGTCGCTGACGGCTTTGGACGGATTGGGGTGAACTTCGATGATCAGCCCATCGGCCCCCGCGGCGATTGCCGCGGCCGACATCGAGGGGACCAGCGACGCGATTCCCGTCCCGTGGCTGGGATCAACGATGATCGGCAGGTGGGTCTTTTCCCGCAAGTAGGGGACAGT
>JBLMWR010000701.1:0-2648 GCA_050257335.1 Deltaproteobacteria bacterium
AGTGGATACTCTATGACTTCCCCGACGGTCACCGCGGCAATTGGCAATTGAGTTTCCGTTTTGTTTTTACTGGACTGCATTTCCCTCGGGCAGGGTTTTCTCGTTTCGCGTCAGGGCCGGCGAAATCAGACCGTTAGAGCGGTCTCGCCACACCAGTCTTCGTGTCACCAGTGTCTCACTGCGCAAATCGTATGCGCACGAATCGACTCGGAAGCGTCCATTCCCCGTCTCATTCGTCATTCGGATTGCGTCATTCGACATTCATCTTTGGGGGAGACTCTCGGATCGGAGCCGTTGCCGGCCAATGAGGAGGGCCGCCGGAATCATTTGGAATGCAGGGGGCTTCCCGCCCGCTCGCCAATGGTTGCGGATTCTGTACGGATTCAGGGGCGGAATCGGGGTAGCCTCGACGCGTCAGTGCGCTCGACGCGACTGGTCCGGGAGTCCCCCTTCTTCTGAAACGATCGATGGCGCGGAACCGCAGATGACGGCAGGATCGGTGGTCGCGTTCTGAGGCTGTGTGCCGCGATCGGATCGGACCTCCCGCCCCGCCGGGTCGTCCACCGAGTAGAACGTCGTCCCGGAACGGTCGGGCTGGCGGTTGAGTTCCGGACACCCGGAGCTGGCCAGTGCGGTTGCCCCGACCAGGGCCAGTTGCACAATACGCCCGGGAAGAAATGATCGCATGGCACGATCTCCCTGATGTTTCTGCGAAGATCGGAATGGAGGCACGAGACTGGAGAGGGGCGGGATTCTATCGCCCCCCCGAAATCGTGCCAAGACGAGTTTTCGGGCAGAATCCCGCCGGAAAATCCGAAGAATTGGATTTCGATTCCGGGATCTCGGATCCCCGATTTACCACAGCGTGTAACCGCCGTCGATGACCAGCGCGGCGCCGGTCATGTAGCGCGAGGCGTCGCAGGCCAGGTAGACCGCCAGCGGCCCGAGGTCTTCCGGTTTCCCGAAGTCTCCCGCCGGGATCTGCGACTTGAACGTCTGGATCATTTCCGGGTTGAGCTGTGCCCAGCGCTGGTTGGGCTCGGTCATGAAGCCGCCGGGACAAATCGCGTTGACGGTCACTCCCACGGGGGCCCAGTCGGCGGCGGTGGCGCGGGTGAACTGGATCACCGCGGCTTTGCTCGTCTCGTAGCTTCTGCCGCCGATCCCCCGATTGGCGACCATTCCGGAAATGGAAGCCACGTTGATGACCCGCCCCGGACCGCCGCGGGCCACCATCGCCCCCCCGATCAGCTTCGTGCACAGGAACGTGCTGGTCAGGTTGAGATCGAGAATCGCCTGCCACTTCTCAAGGGGCATCTCGGTCGTGGGAATGTCGATCCGCCGGCCGCCGACGTTGTTGATCAGAATGTCGATCTTGCCCGATTCGTCGAGCGCCTGCCGGCAGGCCCGTTCCGCCTCGGCAGGGAGACCCACGTCGGCGACGATCGTGGAGGCGGTGCGCCCGCGGCTGCGAATCTCGCCGGCGGTGTTGTCGAGGCTCGGCTTGTCGCGACCCACAAGAATCACGTCGGCGCCGGCCTCGGCGATGGCCAGCGCCATTTCGCGCCCAAGCCCCCGGCTGCCGCCGGTGATGAAGAGTTTCTTTCCATCCAGACGGAAGCGATCGAGTACGGACACGGGAGACTCCTGAGAAATGACGAATGACTATGCCTTTCGGAACAGATGCACTTCCATGCTGGAATATTCGAGGCGGCGTTCGGCCCGCCAGACAGGGGGAACTTCGACCACGGCTCCGGCGGCGCAGCGAAAGACGAGCAGGGCCCCAGGGCTGGTGACATCGTCCCGCGCCAGACGCTCCAGAGAGCGATACAGCATCGTTCCCGCCTTGATCCGGGAGGTGTAGCGGTACGGCGGATCGAAGAACACAACGTCGTAGGGCAGGAACCGCTCGGCCCCTTTCGGCCGGAACGAACACTTCGACGCGTCGGTCTGCCAGCACATCGTCTCCCCCTCGGCCTTGAGAGCGGCGATGTTGCGCCGCAGCCGTGCGACCGCCTCGCGGTCGCTCTCGACGAAGACGACGCTGGCAGCCCCGCGGCTGAGGGCCTCCAGGCCGATGGTTCCGGTCCCGGAGAAAATGTCGGCGACGCGGGCCTCCTGCAGTTCGGGCTGCAGGCGATCGAACAGCGCCACCTTGACGCGCGCCGTGATCGGCCGCGTGGTCTCGCCCGGATTTGATTCCAGTTTGCGGTGGCGGTATTTGCCGGCGACGATCTGCATGTCGCCAGTTTAGAGGCAGGCCGGGCGGCGTGCAAACACGCGCGGGGCGAACCCCGCGGCTGAACATGGGCGCAGTCGACCCGCTTCCCGCCCCTCACGATTCCGATTCGCCCAGCGACTCCTTATGCCGGCGGATGATGTCGCGGGCCTCCTCGGCAATTGACTTGAATTTCGGTTTGCCCTCGGGCGCCGGCGGGGTGGGAGGAATCTGCGTGACCTTGACGACTGTCGTGTCGGAAGTGTTCTGCAGTTCGGTGGCGGTGTCCCCTTCCGAGAGCCAGCCGAAGATGTCGTCTTCGATGGCTCCCCTGGCAAGTCGAGCCCCGGCCAGCTCGAACACGATCGGGCCCACCTGCAGCAGGTCCCCCGGCTGCATCAGCGTTTCGGCTTCGATTCGGACATTATTG
>JBLMWR010000702.1:0-4930 GCA_050257335.1 Deltaproteobacteria bacterium
GCCTCCCTGCGAAAAGCGAAGCTGAGCGGGTTCGACATTGAAATCAAGGTTGAAAACGGCGTCGCGACGCTGGACGGGATGGTCGGCAGCCCCGAGCAGAGGGCCGCGGCGCAAAAGGCCGCCATGGTTCCCGGAATCATCCGGGTCAACAATCGCCTGGGCGTCGGAGAAGCCGCGCCGAAACAAGCCGCCGCTCCGCGATCGGCGGGTCGGTCGCAGCCCATTCGCCCCGTCGTTTACCAGGGGGGGGTGGAAGGCCCGGATCCTGTCCAGCAGGCCGCACCTCCCGCGGCGATGGGGCCGGCGGGTGGTCCTCCGGCCGCAATTCCAGCGTACGGTCAGCCCATCAGCGGCGGCAGCCATATGATCTACAATCAGCCGAATTTCCCCAATTACTCGTGGCCCACGTACGCTCAGTATCCGAACTACGCGGCGGTGACTTATCCGTCTCAGTACGCGGCGTCGGCCTGGCCGTACATCGGCCCGTTCTATCCGTATCCCCAGGTTCCGCTGGGATGGCGCAAGGCCCAGCTGGAATGGGATGACGGATACTGGAACCTGAACTTCCGAGCGCGAACCGACCGGTGGTGGTGGTTCCTCGATCCGAAGAACTGGTAGCGTTGCGGGCGGGTTGCGGCTCGCACACGGTGATGAACGATCTCCCGGCCCGGTCTTCCCGAAGGAAGGCCGGGCTCTTTTATTCCTCTTTTCGTCAAATCCGACAAAATCGGAAAATTCTCACAAGTCGGCACGGTCGGTCGAACGATAGTTAAGACATCAAGTGCACTCGCACGAAGTTTCACCCGAAAAACCGACGGGCTTCACGAACACCCTTTCAATCCAGACACAGTCCTCTCTAAGTACGAAACCGGAGAATAGCATGGATGGGCTCCGAAAACTGACGAAGCGAATTACGGCACTGGCCGGACTGTGGTTGCTGGCGGGCACCATCAGCGGCTGCGCCGCGCAGACCCTGGGGCTGGGGTTGTTCAACAGCGGCTTGTTCATCGGAGGCTTCGCGGAACAGGGCTGGCTGTTCTCGAAATACTTTGTGACGACGCCGCCGATTCCCGTGAGCCCCTATTTCAGCCAGGAAATCGAAGACACGATGTGGTATGAAGAGCGGTACGGCAAGGTGCCGGTGCTCGACCCGGTCGAAGGGGAGAACGCTCCGCTCTTCTGCATGGACAATCCCTCGCCCGATGAAATCATCCGGTCTCTTCCGGACGATACCAAGGGTGGCTGGCCGTTCATGGCGGAAGTCGCGCGCAACAACGTGCGGATGGTCGTCGAACCGATCGTCGACAGCATCGGTGAATGCCGATTCTATCCGATGGTCGGTCCGGCGCGGCACCACCGGTGCCACTACAAGTGCACGGTGTATTACGAGCGGGTCGAGCGGTCTGACTGGCCGATCCCCTACACCCACACCGATCAGACTCAGGAAGTGGTGTACATCGACCACGATCACCTGATCCGGTGCGCGGGCCCCGAGACGGGCGGCTGATCGGTCCGGACGGCGCGTATGTTCGACGGAACGACAGGAATTCGAAACCATCGCGGCCCGGCTGCCTCTTGCAGCCGGGCTGCTTTGCGCTTTCCCGGTACGGCTTGCCGGCACAGTCAACGGACAGCTAGAATCACGCCGTCGGGCGACTTTTCGCGAAAGGTTCGGGATATGGATCTGGCAAGGACGATTGCCGGCAGAAACCGGTCGGGGGCGGCGTGCCGCCTGGCACTCTCGCTGCTGGCATTCGTCGCCGTCCGTTCTGCGCTGGCTGACGACCCGCTCGACGACTACAGGCTGGCGGTCGGTTTCTACAACAAAGAACAATGGAAGCTGGCTGCCGAGAGCTTTCAGTCGTTTCTGAAGAACCACGGGCAGCACGCCAGGGCGGAAAACGCCCGCTTTTACTACGGGCTGGCGCTGGTCAAGTTGGACGAATTCAAACAGGCCCGCGAGGTTCTGCGGAATTTCGTCAGGGATTACCCCAAGAGCCGCGACGCCCCGGCAGCCGCCTACTGGATCGGGCACGCCAGCTACTTTCTCGACGACTTCGCCCAGGCCGAAGCAGAATTGGGCCGATTTGTCTCTGCGGCGCCGCAGGACGCCCTGGCGGAATGGGCGTTGCCGTACCTGGCCGATTCCGAATTGCGGCTCAAGAAGCCCGAAGCCGCACTGAAGCACTTTCAGCAGGCGCTGGACGCGTTTCCCAAGGGGGAAATGGCGGAGGACGCGCGGTTCGGCCTGGCCCGGTGCTACGAGTTGCTCAAGAAAACGCCAGAGGCCATCCGGGCCTATCAGGAGATCGCCGCCAGCCGCACGTCGGGCCGCGCGGCCGAGGCGCAACTGTGCCTGGGGGGACTGCAATACGAGGGGGGGAATTACGCGGCGGCGGCGGCGGCATTCCAGGCCGTCGAACAGCAGTTTCCCGAGAGTCCGCAGTTGCCGCAGGCGCAGCTCAACCTGGGGTTTTCGCTTTACCAGTTGCACGATTACCAGAAAGCCGCCGCGCAGTTCGACAAGGCGGCCAAAACCGAGAAATACGCCGCCGAAGCCGCCTTGTGGAAGGGCCTTTCGCTGAAGTCTCTGGGAGATTTCCCGCAGGCGATCGCCGCGCTGCAGCCCGCCTACGAGAAATTCCGCGACCAGCCGATCGCCGACAAACTCCTCTTTCAATGGGCCGTGTGCGAAGATCGCCGCGGCGAGCGCGACCGGTCCCGCGCGCTGTTCGTCGAAGTCGCCGATCGCTGGCCCAAAGGGAGCTTGGCCGACGAGAGCCTGCATGCCGCGTGTCTGGCCGCCGTCGAAACCGGAAAACTGCCCGAGGCCGAGGCTCTTGTGGCGCGTTTCGACCGGGATTATCCGGGCAACCGGTTGCGCCTGCGGCAGGAAGTGCTGAAAGGCCGCGTGCTGGCCGCGAAAAACGATTTCGCGGGCGCCGCGAAAATCTATCAGGGGGTGATCGCCGCCACGGAAATCGAGAGTACCCGGCAGCAGGCGCGGTTCTATCTGGGGTATGCCCTGCAGAACCTGAAGCAGCACGCCCAGGTGCTGGAAGCGACCGAACCGCTCGTTGCCAGGATTCCGGCGGAAAAGGCGCTGGTCGATTATTCCGGCGTCTACGTCCTGCGGGGCGTGAGCCAGCTTGAACTGGCCAAGGCCACCGCCCGCACGAAAGCGGGAGAGGAATCACCCGAACTGAGGAAACTGTGCGCGGCGGCTGTCGAATCGGCGCGCCGATACCGCGAGACGGCCCCCAATGGCGCGCTTTCCGCGCGGGCGCTGGCGATCGCCGCGATCGCCGAGGCGCTTGATCGTAAAAAGAACGAGGCGGTCGCCAGCCTGGCGGCGCTTCGCAAAAGCCATTCCCAATCGGCGGAGCTGGGCGAAGCGCTCAACGAGCTGGGGGCAATTGCCTTTTCGAAAGGGGATTATGAGCTGGCCGAGAAGCTGTTCGGTGAACTGGCCGGGTGGCCGAAGGAGTCGCGCTTCCACAGCCAGGCTCTGGCCGACCTGGGCTGGTCGCAGCACAAGCAGAGGAAATTCGCGGACGCCGCCGCCAGCTTCGCGCGGGTTCTGGCCGAACATCCCGACGACGTGCTGGTCCCGGAAGCAGCCTTCCAAAGGGGCGTGTCGCTCGAGGACGCAGGGAAGTTTCCCGAAGCGCAGGCGGCCTTCGCCCAGGCGTGGAAGTTGCCGGGAGATTCCCGGGAAGTCTTTCTCGCGGGATGGCGCTCGGCGCGGCTTCTGGGGCGAATGAAAAAAACCGCCGAGGCCGACTCCACCTTCGACGAGCTGTTCAAACGATTTCCGAAACCTGCCGACGGGGACAAGGTGCTGAGCGAATGGGCCGGAATTCAGTACGACGCCGAGAATTCGGCGCGTGGCGACGAGATTCTCCGCCGGCTCGTGGCCGATTACCCCGCCAGCAACCTGTCGGATGACGCGCTGTTCAGCTTGGCCGAAAGCGATTTCCTCGCCGGCAAACTCGACAAGGCCCGGACGCAATTCACCGCGATCGCGAACAGCTCGGGGGCCGATGCCGCCGTGCAGCAGAAGGCGCTCTATCAGTTGATGCGGCTCGAAGCCGATGCCGGGCAATGGGCGGCCCTCCGCAGGGTTTGTGACGATCTGATGAATCGATTTCCCGAAGGAACCTACCGGCAAGAGGCCGAGTTGCGGCGGGCGGAAGCCGATTTCAATCTGGCGGATTTCAAGGCGGCTCAGGAGAGGCTGCTGGCGCTCAAGGCCCGCAAAGACGACCCCGCCTTCAAGACGGCCCCCTGGTTCCCCCGCGTGTGGGTCATGCTTGCCGAGACGCAATGGCGGGTGAAGCAGTACGACGCCGTGGTGGCCACGGTCGCCGAATATCGGGCCTGGGACCCCCAGTCGCCGCTGCTTTATCAGGCAGACGAAATCGCGGGAAGAAGCCTCAAGTCGCAGGCGAAATGGGCCGAGGCCCGGGCCGCCTTCGAGCGCGTCCTCAAAGATCCCCGGGGCAAGCAGAGCGAAACGGCCGCCAAGAGCCAGTTCCTGCTGGCCGATACCTATTTCTGGGAGAAGAGTTATCCGACGGCGATCCGGGAGTATCTGAAGGTCGACATCCTGTACAAATATCCCGATTTGCAGGCTTCGGCCCTGTATCAGGCGGGAGTCTGTCAGGAGGAGCTGCACGACTGGAAAGACGCCGCCAGAACCTATGACGACGTGCTCCGGCGCTTTCCGAATTTCGAGCACGCGGCTTTGGCCCGGGAACGGCTGGAGGCGGTGCGGAGGCGACTGGCCGCAAGGTGAAGAGTGTGTCCCGCGTCTCCACGCGGACGTGTGAAGAGAATTCCTCCGGGTTTTTCTATTTGCGAGCAATCATGAAGACTTCGGTTTCCCCTGCGGCGGCATTGTTCGGCAAGACCCTCGTTCTGGCGGGGC